>NZ_JBOBDQ010000077.1:0-20288 GCF_050586565.1 Pseudomonas sp. WC1 | reverse complement strand
TACTCCCTCCTCCCCGCCCCGCGATTGATTCAAAGCTCGGTATTGCGCGTCTCTTTCAGGCACAGCACGGCAATCAGACTGATCAGCGCCGCCGCCGACACATAGCCTCCCACCCAGCTCAATCCCCCCATGCTCACCAGCTTCTGGGCAAAGAACGGTGCCGCCGAGGCGCCGACGATGCCGCCCAGGTTGTAGGCCGCCGAAGCGCCGGTGTAGCGCACATGGGTCGGGAACAGCTCCGGCAGCAGCGCGCCCATCGGGGCAAAGGTCACACCCATCAGGAACAGTTCGATGGCCAGGAACAGCGCCACGCCTGCGGTCGAGCCCGAGGTCAGCAGCGGTTCCATGGCAAAGCCCGAGGCAACGGCCAACAGCGCGCCGGCGATCAGCACCGGCTTGCGCCCATGACGGTCGCTCAACCAGGCCGACAGGGGCGTGGCCAGGGCCATGAACACCACGGCGAAGCACAGCAGGCCGAGGAAGGTTTCACGGCTGTAGCCCAGTGTGGACACGCCATAGCTCAACGAGAACACCGTGGAGATGTAGAACAGCGCGTAGCACACCACCATCGCCGCAGCCCCCAGCAGGGTCGGCAGCCAGTACTGGGAAAACAGCTCGAGCACAGGCATCTTGACCCGCTCCTGGCGGGCCACGGCCTTGGCGAACACCGGGCTTTCCTCGAGTTTCAGGCGCACATAGAGACCGACCAGCACCAATGCGGCGCTGAGCAGGAACGGAATGCGCCAGCCCCATTCGCGGAACTGCTCGTCGCTGAGCACCAGGGCCAGGGTAAGGAACAGGCCGTTGGCGGCGAGGAAGCCGATCGACGGGCCCAACTGCGGGAACATGCCGAACCACGCGCGTTTGCCCTCAGGGGCGTTTTCAGTGGCCAGCAATGCCGCGCCGCCCCATTCGCCGCCCAGCCCCAGGCCTTGGCCGAAGCGCAGCACACAGAGCATGATCGGTGCCCATACGCCGATGCTGTCATACCCGGGCAGCACGCCGATCAGGGTAGTCGAGACGCCCATCAGCAGCAGCGAGGCGACCAGCGTCGACTTTCGCCCGATGCGGTCGCCGAAGTGGCCGAACAGCGCCGATCCCAGTGGCCGGGCGAGGAAGGCGATACCGAAGGTAAGGAAGGCCGCCAGCATTTGCGCGGTGCCGGAACCGGACGGGAAGAACACCGGCCCGATCACCAGCGCGGCGGCGGTGGCGTAGACGTAGAAATCGTAGAACTCGATGGCGGTGCCGATGAAGCTGGCAGTGGCCACCCGGGCAGGCGAGTTGACCGGGGCCGCCGAGGCAGGTTCGGCGTAGGTGGTGCTGGTAGTCATGCGAAGGTCCCTGACAGTCATGCTCCATGGGGCACGGCCCATGTGGCGGGCACACGGGAGCCGGAGCGTATTGTTGTTGGTCGGCGGGCACACGGGAGCCGGAGCGTATTGTTGTTGGTCGCCGACTGACGATAGCCCAGGGGATAGGCGGTGAGCGGTGGCTGATCGGGGTGCTGAGCAGGACCGCGGGGCGTGTCAGTGGGGCGGACTGGCCGTCGGACGCCGGGTGCGGGTAGCGGGCGGGACGGCAGGGCTGGGTAAGCGTGACCCGAGTATAGCTATCGAGCCAGTGTCCAGACCAGTACCTTGCTTGCGCAATTGTCCTCGGTTTCGAGGATTTCCAGCCGATATCTGCCAATTTTCAGGCAGACAGCGCTTTCTGGAATGCTTTCAAGTGCTTCGGTGACCAGGCCGTTCAGGGTTTTCGGCCCACCGTCGCAGGGCAGGTGCCAGCCCAGGGTACGGTTGATCTCGCGCAGCGAAGCCGTCCCTTCGATGACGAAGCGGCCATCAGGCTGAGGGTGGACATGCGGGTTGTCCAGGTTCTGCTCGTCCTCGAACTCGCCAACGATCTCTTCGAGGATGTCTTCCAAAGTGACGATACCCAGTACTTCGCCATACTCGTCCACCACCACGCCCATGCGCCGCTGCTGCTTGTGGAAGTTCAGCAACTGCATCTGCAGCGGTGTGCTCTCGGGCACGAAGTAGGGCTCGTAGCAGGCGGCCTGGAGCTTCTCCTGGGTGAGCTCTGCCCGCGGCAGCAGGTGGCTGATCAGCTTGGTGTTGAGGACGGCTTCTACCTGGTTGATGTCGTTGTGATAGACCGGCAGGCGCGTGTGGCGGCTGATGATCAGTTGCTCGATGATCTGCTCGATGGGATCGTCGAGGTTGATGCCGTCTACTTCGTTGCGCGGTACCAGTATGTCGTTGACGGTGATCTTGTCCAGCGCCTGCAGGCCCTCCAGCAGGCCGTGCTGGCTGGTCTCGGCAGGTTCGTCTTCGTCGAATGCGTCGCCCTGCTGCGGGTGCAGTGCCACCGCAGTGGGTTGCACGCGGAACGGGCGCAGGATCACTTTGGCGCAGCCATCGAGCAGGCAGCCCAGCGGCTGCAGCAACGTCAGCGGCAATTTCAGCAGGTTGCCGCCCAGGTCCAGGAAGGCTTGCGGGTTGCGGCGGGCCAGGCGGCGCGGCAGGTAGTCGGCGAGCACCAGCAGGGTGAAACTGGCGCCAAGGCCGGCCAGCCAGAAGCCGTGTTCACCGCTGTAGCGCTGGCCAATCAGGCAGGCCAGGCCCAGTACCAGCAACTTGCCGAGGCTGGCGCCGAGCACCAGGCCCTGGGCGGGCAGGGTGGGGGCGCCGTGGCCATTGAGCTGCTGGCGGGCGCAGTCTACAGCGGTGAACAGCGCCGACCACAGCAGGGCCAGTGCGATGATGCCGAGCAGCGGGGCGTACGGCAGAGTGTCCATGGGCGGCCGTCAGATGTGCAGGATGAATTCGCGGACCAGCTTGCTGCCGAAGTAGGCCAGCATCAGCAGGCAGAAACCGGCCAGGGTCCAGCGGATCGCCTTGTGACCGCGCCAGCCGAGGCGGGTGCGGCCCCACAGCAGCACGCTGAAGACGATCCAGGCGACACAGGCCAGCAGCGTCTTGTGCACCAGGTGCTGGGCGAACAGGTTGTCGAGGAACAGCCAGCCGGATATCAGCGATAGCGACAGCAGCCCCCAGCCGGCCCAGAGGAAGCCGAACAGCAGGCTTTCCATGGTCTGCAGCGGCGGGAAGTTGCGGATCAGTCCGGACGGGTGCTTGTGCTTGAGCTGGTGGTCCTGCAGCAACAGCAGCAGGGCCTGGAACACGGCGATGGTGAACAGGCCGTAGGCCAGGATCGACAGCAGAATATGGGCGAGGATGCCTGGCTCTTCGTTGATCAGCGGCACCGTGCCGGGGGGCGCGAACTGGGCCAGCAGCGCGGTCACCGCACCGAGCGGGAACAGCAGCACCAGCAGGTTCTCCACGGGAATGCTCAGGCAGGCGAGCAGGGTCAAGCCGATCACCGCCACTGCGATCAGGCCGGCGGCGCTGAAGAAGTCGAGGCTCAGGCCCAGGGGCGTGATCAGCTGGAAGAACAGGGCGCCGCCCTGGGCGATGACCGCCAGGGTGCCGAGCAGGCCAAGCAGCCGTTTGTCGGCACGGGCGCCACGGGCCAGGCCGGTGGCCTGGTAGACGGTCGCGGCCAGATAAAGGAAGGCGGCGAGCAGGTTGGGGATGAGGCTGGGTGAAGAGAACATAAGTCCTGGCGTGCAAGCCCTAAAGGGACGGAGTTTGGCATAGAACGCGGTAGGCAAGGAAGACTGCGTATCAATCGCGGGGCAAGCCCGATACCACGGGGCCATGGCCAGGGATAGCCAGCGCATCTGGCCGGTGGTCCCGAGCAAGGTGTGCGCGCAAGGCAGTCTCCGCTATAATCGCCGCCTTGTTGTGCCCAGCGCGTGTGCATTTCCACCTGGGCGCCTGAAAAACCTCGGCTTCACTGGGCCTGAAAGGATCACCATGTTCGAAAACCTGACCGACCGCCTGTCACAGACGCTGCGCCATGTCACCGGCAAGGCCAAGCTGACCGAAGACAACATCAAGGACACGCTGCGCGAAGTGCGCATGGCCCTGCTCGAAGCCGACGTCGCCCTGCCGGTGGTCAAGGATTTTGTCAACAGCATCAAGGCGCGTGCGGTCGGCACCGAAGTGTCGCGCAGCCTGACCCCGGGCCAGGCGTTCGTAAAGATCGTCCAGGCCGAGCTGGAAAGCCTCATGGGGGCGGCCAACGAAGAGCTGACCCTCAACGCCGCCCCGCCGGCCGTGGTGCTGATGGCCGGCCTGCAGGGCGCGGGCAAGACCACCACCGCCGGCAAGCTGGCGCGCCACCTGAAAGAACGCAAGAAGAAGAGCGTGATGGTGGTGTCCGCCGACGTCTACCGTCCGGCGGCGATCAAGCAGCTCGAGACGCTGGCCAATGATATCGGCGTGACCTTCTTCCCGTCCGACATCAGTCAGAAGCCGGTGGCCATCGCCGAAGCGGCGATCCGCGAGGCCAAGCTCAAGTTCATCGACGTGGTGATCGTCGATACTGCGGGTCGTCTGCACGTCGACGCCGACATGATGGACGAGATCAAGGCCCTGCACGCCGCGGTCAAGCCGATCGAAACCCTGTTCGTGGTCGACGCCATGACCGGCCAGGATGCCGCCAACACGGCCAAGGCCTTTGGCGATGCGCTGCCGCTGACCGGCGTGGTGCTGACCAAGGTCGACGGTGACGCCCGTGGCGGTGCCGCCCTGTCGGTGCGCGCCATTACCGGCAAGCCGATCAAGTTCATCGGTATGGGCGAGAAGACCGAAGCCCTAGAGCCGTTCCACCCCGACCGGATCGCTTCGCGCATCCTTGGCATGGGTGACGTGCTTAGCCTGATCGAGCAGGCCGAGCAGAACATCGACAAGGAAAAGGCCGACAAACTGGCCAAGAAGTTGAAGAAGGGCAAGGGCTTCGACCTCGAAGACTTCCGCGATCAACTGCAACAGATGAAGAACATGGGCGGCCTTGGCGGCCTCATGGACAAACTGCCGAGCATCGGTGGCGTCAACCTGTCGCAGATGGGCAACGCCCAGGGCGCGGCCGAGAAGCAGTTCAAGCAGATGGAAGCGATCATCAATTCCATGACCCCTGCCGAACGCCGCGACCCTGACCTGATCAGCGGTTCGCGCAAGCGCCGCATTGCCCTCGGTTCCGGCACCCAGGTGCAGGACATCGGCCGGCTGATCAAGCAGCACAAGCAGATGCAGAAGATGATGAAGAAATTCTCCGCCAAGGGCGGCATGGCCAAGATGATGCGCGGCCTTGGTGGGATGCTGCCGGGTGGCGGCATGCCCAAGATGTAAGCGAATCCGGGCGGCGGTCTTTAATATGAAGACCGCCGCCCAGCCCCCGCTTCGGCGGGAACAGTGCCGCCAAATGGCGGCTTAACCGGCAGATCTGAACGGTGGGTCAAGCGCTCGCCGAAAAAGGCATTTGCAAATGTCCGTGTATTCCCCGAGAATATGCGGCCTTTTGGGCACCCGTGTGCCCATTGGGCATTCAGTTTTGCAGCACCGACTATAGGAACGATGTTCACATGGTAACCATTCGTCTGGCCCGTGGCGGCTCGAAAAAGCGCCCATTCTACCACCTGACCGTGACCAACTCGCGTAACGCCCGTGACGGCCGTTTCGTTGAGCGCGTTGGCTTCTTCAACCCGATCGCATCGGGCGCCGAAGTCAAGCTGTCGGTCAACCAAGAGCGCGTCACCTACTGGCTGAGCCAGGGCGCACAGCCGTCTGAGCGTGTTGCTCAGCTGCTGAAGGAAGCTGCCAAGGCTGCAGCCTGAGCAGTATGAACGCGACGCCAGAAAAGGCTGATGACCTCATCGTCGTTGGCAAGATTTTTTC
The DNA here is from genome assembly GCF_050586565.1 of Pseudomonas sp. WC1. Classification (NCBI taxonomy): domain Bacteria; kingdom Pseudomonadati; phylum Pseudomonadota; class Gammaproteobacteria; order Pseudomonadales; family Pseudomonadaceae; genus Pseudomonas; species Pseudomonas sp. WC1. The sequence continues at coordinate 14,484 of NZ_JBOBDQ010000077.1, read as the reverse complement.
GGTTCACGGCGTTCGCGGCGAGGTGAAGGTGTATTCCTTTACCGATCCGATTGAAAACCTGTTGGATTATCCGCGCTGGACGCTTAGGCACGAAGGCAAGGTAAAGCAGGTCGAGCTGGTCAGCGGTCGTGGCTCCCAAAAGGGCCTGGTCGTGAAATTGAAAGGCCTCGAGGATCGTGACGAAGCCCGTCTTCTGAGCGGTTACGAAATCTGCATCGCGCGGAGCCTTTTGCCCAACCTGGCAGCCGACGAGTACTACTGGTACCAGTTGGAAGGCCTGAAGGTCATCAATCAGGACGAACAGCTGTTCGGCACGATCGATCACCTGTTGGAGACCGGTGCGAACGATGTAATGGTGGTCAAGCCTTGCACAGGCAGCCTGGATGATCGCGAGCGTCTGTTGCCCTATACGGAGCAATGTGTGCTGGCAATCGACCTGCAGGCCGGTGTGATGCGAGTCGAATGGGACGCGGATTTCTAGACGATGGGCAGCCTTCGCGTAGAAGTCATCACGTTGTTCCCCGAGATGTTCTCGGCCATCACGGAGTACGGCATTACCAGCCGTGCGGTGAAACAGGGGTTGCTGCAAGTGACCTGCTGGAACCCGCGGGACTACACCACAGATCGCCACCACACCGTGGATGATCGGCCGTTTGGCGGTGGTCCGGGCATGGTGATGAAGATCAAGCCTCTGGAAGACGCCCTGGTTAGCGCCAGGCAGGCGACTGGAGCTGCGGCAAAGGTGATCTACCTTTCGCCACAAGGCCGCAAGCTGACCCAGCAGGCGGTCAAAGGCTTGGCCGAACAGGAATCGTTGATCCTGATCGCCGGCCGTTATGAAGGCATCGACGAGCGCTTTATCGAGGCTCATGTCGATGAGGAGTGGTCGATTGGCGACTATGTGCTTTCCGGTGGCGAGCTGCCGGCCATGGTGCTGATCGATGCGGTTACGCGGCTGCTGCCCGGAGCTTTAGGGCATGTGGACTCGGCGGAGGAAGACTCTTTCACCGACGGTCTGCTGGATTGCCCGCACTACACCCGACCCGAGGTGTATGCGGATCAGCGTGTACCCGACGTGTTGCTTAGTGGCAACCATGCACATATCCGGCGATGGCGGATGAAGCAGTCCCTTGGTAGGACCTTCGAACGACGCGCCGATCTTCTGGAAAGTCGCTCGCTTTCTGGAGAAGAGAAGAAGCTGCTCGAGGAATACCTCCGCGAGCGGGACGATAGTTAAACGTATCGATGGTGGATCGCGTTATCCATCTTAGGAGCACAGCATGACCAACAAGATCATCCAGCAGCTCGAAGCCGAGCAGATGAGCAAAGAGATCCCGACCTTCGCACCAGGCGACACCATTGTCGTCCAGGTCAAAGTGAAGGAAGGCGACCGCTCGCGTCTGCAGGCGTTCGAAGGCGTTGTTATCGCCAAGCGTAACCGCGGTCTGAACAGCGCCTTCACCGTGCGCAAGATCTCCAGCGGCGTTGGCGTAGAGCGTACCTTCCAGACCTACAGCCCGCAGATCGACAGCCTGGCCGTGAAACGTCGTGGTGACGTGCGTAAAGCCAAGCTGTACTACCTGCGTGACCTGTCCGGTAAAGCAGCTCGCATCAAGGAAAAACTGTCCTGAGTGCAGTTTGTCCGGTGGCCTAGGCCCCGTGCGAGAAAAAGCAGCCTTCGGGCTGCTTTTTTGCGTCTTGAATCTTGCCTTTGCGATGTGACTCCGAGATGACAACCCGAGACCAGGAAATCCAGCGCCGTACCGAACTGTCGGTGACCCGCGTGACCAAGGCGGTGTTCCCCAACACCACCAACCACCACAACACCCTGTTCGGTGGCACGGCCCTGGCGTGGATGGACGAAGTTTCGTTCATCGCCGCCACCCGTTTCTGCCGGCTGCCGCTGGTGACCGTGTCCACCGACCGCATCGACTTCAAGCACCCGATCCCGGCAGGCTCGATCGTCGAGCTGGTGGGGACGGTGATCAAGGTTGGTAACACCAGTCTGCAGGTGCAGGTGGATGTGTTCGTCGAGAACATGTACCTCGATGGGCGCGAGCGGGCGATCCATGGCGTGTTCAGCTTCGTCGCCATCGACGAGGACAAGCGTCCGGTGCCGGTGCTGCCGTTGGCCTGATGCCATCGCGCTGATTTGACGCGTCCCTGTAGGAGCGGCTTCAGCCGCGATCATCCGCAACGCGGGTGCCAGGCACTGCGACGCATTCATCGCGGCTAAGGCCGCTCCTACAGGTCAATGTGCCACAGGCTGCTCGGTCAGCTCCGGCTCCACCAGCGCCACCAGTGTCCACCCCGGCTGTGGCTTGAGCGGGTTGTCCGGGCTGGCCACATGTACCCAGCCTTGCCCGTCCCGGGCGAACAGCAGCGTCGCCCGTGGGCCATGCAACTGCTGGTAGTCGCCCCAGCTGAATGCCTCGGTCAACGTGGTGCTGTACAGCTCGGCACCCTGATGCAGCAGTTTGGCCAGCTGCCCATAGGTCATCGCGCTCGACCCGAGCAACTGCCCGCGATGCTCCTCGCTGGCCCGGTGTTTGTCGCTGCGCTGTTTCTCCAGGCCGCTGGCCAGCACGAAAAGCCGGGCGTGGCCGAAGTCATGACGAAAGCGCGCGCAGGCCAGGGCATTGAGCTCGCCGGCCGGCGACAGCCCCAGCAAGTGGCCAAGCCCGACCAGGTCGAGGTGGGCGTCGGCGTGCTGTGACGCGGGGTTGCCGAAATAAGTCGGTAGGTTGTCCATGCGAGCAGCGCGGATGTTCTCCCAGCTTGAATCGGTCAGCAGCACCCGGCAGCCCAATTGTTGCAGCGCCTTGGCGATGGCGCGCGCAGGTGGGTTGGCGCCGACCAGGAGAAACCCGCTCGGCGCCGGTTCCGCCACCTTCAGCAGACGTGCCAAGGGCCTTGCGGTGGCGCTTTGCAGGACCACGGTGCCGATGATCACGGCAAAGGTCAGTGGCACCAGCAGCAGCGCGCCCTCATGCCCGGCCTGGTCCAGGCGAATGGCGAAGATGGCCGATACCGCCGCTGCGACGATGCCCCGCGGCGCGATCCAGGCCAGCAGCGCCCGTTCCCGCCAACTCAGCGGCGACCCCAGGGTCGACAGCAACACGTTCAGCGGCCTGGCCAGCAACTGGATTACCAGCAGCAGTGCCAGCACCGCAGGGCCCAAGGCGAGCAGGGCGTGCAGGTCGAGCCGCGCCGCCAGAAGGATGAACAGGCCGGAGATCAGCAGCACGCTGAGGTTCTCCTTGAAGTGCAGGATCTGCCGCACATCCACGCCGGGCATGTTGGCCAGCCACATGCCCATGACCGTGACCGCCAACAGGCCCGATTCATGGACGATCTGGTTGGCGGCGATGAAGATGCCCAGCACCGCGGCCAGCGACGCCAGGTTGTGCAGATACTCCGGCAGCCATTGCTCGCGCATGATCTGCCCGAGCAGCCAGCCTCCAGCGGCGCCGAGCGCGCTGCCGCAGAAAATCACCCCGGCGAAGGTCGCCAGGCTGTGGCTCAGGCCTTCGCCGGCGGCGCTGGCGATGATGAAGCTGTAGACCACCACCGCCAGCAGTGCGCCGATCGGGTCGATGACAATGCCTTCCCAGCGCAGGATATTGGCGATCGCCGCCTTCGGCCGCACCACCCGCAGCATGGGTACGATGACCGTGGGGCCGGTGACCAGGGTCAAGGTACCGAACAGGATCGCCAGGGGCCAGTCGAAGCCCAGCAGCCAGTGGGTGGCCAGGGCGATCACCAGCCAGGTGCTCAGCGCGCCGACGGTGACCAGGCGATGCACCACACTGCCGATCTCGCGCCATTGCGACAAATGCAGTGTGAGGCTGCCTTCGAACAGGATCAGCGCCACCGCCAGCGATACCAGTGGCATCAGCAACGGGCCGAACAATGCCTGCGGCTGCAGCCAGCCCAGCACTGGCCCGGCGAGGATGCCGCACAGCAGCAGGAACAGGATCGCCGGCAGTTTCAGGCGCCAGGCCAGCCATTGGCAGAGCAGGGCTGCCGCGCCGATGCCGCCTACACTCAAAAGAATCTGCTGTTCGTTCATGCGGGCTCCCTCTGCATGCCATGTTGTGAAAGACTAAGCGTCATTTCGTCGTTTGCCACCGAGTTTTCATGCCAGCACTGGACCACCCGCTGATCGACCAGTTCCTCGATGCCTTGTGGCTGGAAAAGGGGCTTTCCGACAACACCCGCGCTTCCTACCGCAGTGACCTGGCCTTGTTCAACGGCTGGCTGCAGGAGAAGCACGTGCTGTTGCCCGATGCCGGCCGCGAACTGATCCTCGATCACCTGGCCTGGCGCTTCGACCAAGGCTACAAGCCTCGTTCCACCGCGCGCTTCCTGTCCGGGGTGCGCGGCTTTTTCCGTTACTTGCTGCGCGAGCGGTTGATCGCCGTCGATCCGACCTTGCAGGTGGACATGCCGCAACTGGGCCGGCCACTGCCCAAGTCGCTGTCGGAGGCCGATGTCGAAGCCTTGCTGCAGGCCCCGGATCGCGGTGAGGCGATCGGCCAGCGCGACCGCGCCATGCTCGAAGTGCTCTATGCCTGCGGTTTGCGAGTGACCGAACTGGTCAGCCTGACCTTGGACCAGGTCAACCTGCGCCAGGGCGTGCTGCGGGTCATGGGCAAGGGCAGCAAGGAGCGCCTGGTGCCGATGGGCGAGGAAGCGGTGGTGTGGATCGAGCGCTACCTGCGCGATGGCCGCGCCGAGTTGCTGGGCGGCCGCCCCAGCGACGTGCTGTTCCCCAGCCAGCGCGGCGAGCAGATGACCCGCCAGACCTTCTGGCACCGTATCAAGCACCACGCGCGGGTGGCCGGGATCGACAAGCCGCTGTCCCCGCACACGCTGCGCCACGCCTTTGCCACGCACCTGCTCAACCATGGCGCCGACCTGCGTGTGGTGCAGATGCTGCTGGGGCACAGCGACCTGTCCACCACGCAGATCTACACCCATGTCGCCAAGGCCCGCCTGCAACAGCTGCATGCCGAACACCACCCCCGTGGATGAATGATGTTCATGTTCCGCCGACTGGTGCCTGAGTACCCCTACTGCGCCAGTCTGTTGTGGTAGGCTTGGAAGGTTTGTTGCAAGGGCCGACCGTTCGCCGCCCGCCAGGGCTGGGCGACGTCCCCACGGCCCCGTCCGCCTTCAGGAGTACCCCATGCGCGTGACCCAGATTTTCGCCGCCGCCGCCTTGGCGCTGGCCAGTACCTTTGCCGTTGCCGCGGCTACCGATGGCAATGCCGGTGCCGAGCAGGCGATCCGCAAATCGTTGCAGAACCTCCAGTTGGAGGTGCCGATCGAAAGCGTTGCCAGCAGTCCGCTCAACGGCCTGTACGAGGTCAAGCTGCAAGGCGGCCGCGTGCTGTACGCCAGCGCCGACGGCCAGTTCGTCATGCAGGGCTACCTGTTCCAGATCCAGGACGGCAAGCCGGTCAACCTTACCGAGAAGACCGAGCGCCAGGGCATCGCCAAATTGATCAACGGTATTCCGGCCGGCGAGATGGTGGTCTACCCGGCCAAGGGCGAGACCAAGTCGCACATCACCGTGTTCACCGACACCACCTGCCCGTACTGCCACAAGCTGCACGCCGAGGTGCCGGAGCTCAACCGCCGCGGTATCGAAGTGCGTTACGTCGCCTTCCCGCGCCAGGGCCTGGGTTCGCCGGGCGACGAGCAGTTGCAGGCCGTCTGGTGCTCCAGCGACCGTCGCGCGGCGCTGGACAAGATGGTCGATGGCAAAGAGATCAAGGCTGCCAAGTGCGCCAACCCGGTCAGCAAGCAGTTCCAGCTGGGCCAGTCGATTGGTGTAAATGGCACGCCGGCGATCGTTCTACAGAATGGCCAGGTGATTCCGGGCTATCAGCCGGCACCGCAAGTGGCCAAGCTGGCCCTGGCCGAGAGCAAGTAATCAATTCAGTACGCCGTCGTCATGGGGTGACGGCATGTTTCACGGTCGGCGCAGGTGCCGGCCGTTCTATGGGGAGTTCACAGTGAAACCGGTCAAAGTAGGCATCTGTGGGTTGGGGACCGTCGGTGGCGGAACCTTCAATGTACTTCAGCGCAACGCCGAGGAGATCGCCCGCCGTGCCGGGCGCGGTATTGAAGTGGCACAGATTGCCATGCGCTCGCAGAACCCGAACTGCCAGATTACCGGTACCCCCATTACCGCTGATGTGTTCGAAGTCGCGAGCAACCCCGAGATCGATATCGTCATCGAGCTGATCGGCGGCTACACCATCGCCCGCGACCTGGTGCTCAAGGCCATTGAAAACGGCAAGCACGTGGTCACCGCCAACAAGGCGCTGATCGCCGTGCACGGCAACGAGATCTTTGCCAAGGCCCGCGAGAAGGGCGTTATCGTCGCCTTCGAAGCTGCCGTGGCCGGTGGCATCCCGGTGATCAAGGCGATCCGCGAGGGCCTGTCGGCCAACCGCATCAACTGGCTGGCCGGGATCATCAACGGTACCGGCAACTTCATCCTCACCGAAATGCGCGACAAGGGCCGTGCCTTCCCCGATGTGCTGGCCGAAGCGCAGGCGCTGGGCTACGCCGAGGCCGACCCGACCTTCGACGTCGAAGGCATCGACGCCGCGCACAAGCTGACCATCCTGGCGTCCATCGCCTTCGGTATCCCGCTGCAGTTCGACAAGGCCTACACCGAAGGCATCACCCAGCTGACCACTGCTGACGTGAACTATGCCGAGGCCCTGGGCTATCGCATCAAGCACCTGGGCGTGGCCCGTCGCACCGCCGACGGCATCGAGCTGCGTGTGCACCCGACGCTGATCCCCAACGATCGCCTGATCGCCAACGTCAATGGCGTGATGAACGCGGTGATGGTCAATGGCGACGCCGCCGGCTCCACCTTGTACTACGGCGCCGGTGCCGGCATGGAGCCGACTGCCTCGTCGGTGGTCGCCGACCTGGTCGATGTGGTTCGCGCCATGACCTCCGACCCGGAGAACCGTGTACCGCACCTGGCCTTCCAGCCAGATGCGCTGTCGGCCCATCCGATCCTGCCGATCGAAGCCTGCGAAAGCGCCTACTACCTGCGTATCCAGGCCAAGGACCACCCAGGCGTGCTGGCGCAGGTCGCAAGCATCCTTTCGGAGCGCGGCATCAACATCGAGTCGATCATGCAGAAGGAAGCCGAGGAACAGGACGGCCTGGTGCCGATGATCCTGCTGACCCACCGTGTGGTCGAGCAGCGCATCGACGACGCCATTGTCGCCCTGGAAGCGCTCCAGGACGTGGTCGGCAAGGTCGTGCGCATCCGCGTCGAACAGCTCAATTAATTCCGGCGGCGGGCCGCGACGGCGGCCCGCGCCCAGCATCGAAGGTTTGCACCCATGCGCTATATCAGTACCCGCGGCCAGGCTCCGGCCCTGAACTTCGAAGACGTCCTGCTGGCTGGCCTGGCCAGCGACGGCGGGCTGTACGTTCCCGAGAACCTGCCACGCTTCACCCAGGAAGAGATTGCCTCCTGGGCTGGCCTGCCGTATCACGAGCTGGCCTTCCGGGTGATGCGCCCGTTCGTCGAAGGCAGCATCGCCGACGCCGATTTCAAGAAGATTCTCGAAGAGACCTACGGCAACTTCGCCCATGCTGCGGTCGCCCCGCTGCGCCAGCTCAACGGCAACGAGTGGGTAATGGAGCTGTTCCACGGCCCGACCCTGGCCTTCAAGGACTTCGCCCTGCAACTGCTCGGCCGCCTGCTCGACCACGTGCTGGTCAAGCGCGGCGAGCGCGTGGTGATCGTCGGTGCCACCAGCGGTGACACCGGCTCGGCCGCCATCGAAGGCTGCCGCCGTTGCGACAACGTCGACATCTTCATCCTGCACCCGCACCAGCGCGTGTCGGAAGTGCAGCGCCGGCAGATGACCACCATCCTTGGCGACAACATCCACAACATTGCCATCGAAGGCAACTTCGACGACTGCCAGGAGATGGTCAAGGCCAGCTTCGCCGATCAGTCCTTCCTCAAGGGTACCCGCCTGGTGGCGGTCAACTCGATCAACTGGGCACGGATCATGGCCCAGATCGTCTACTATTTCCACGCCGCGCTGCAGCTCGGCGGCCCGGCGCGTTCGGTGGCGTTCTCGGTGCCGACCGGCAACTTCGGCGACATCTTCGCCGGTTACCTGGCGCGCAACATGGGCCTGCCAATCAGCCAACTGGTGGTGGCGACCAACCGCAACGACATCCTGCACCGTTTCATGAGCGGCAATCAGTATGTCAAGGACGCCCTGCACCCGACCCTGTCGCCGTCGATGGACATCATGGTCTCGTCCAACTTCGAGCGTCTGCTGTTCGACCTGCATGGGCGTAACGGCGCGGCCGTTGCCCAGCTGATGGACACCTTCAGGCAGGGTGGCGGCTTCAGCGTCGAGCAGGACCGCTGGACTGAGGCGCGCAAGCTGTTCGACTCGCTGGCAGTGACCGATGAACAGACCTGCGAGACCATCGCCGAGGTCTTCCAGAGCACCGGTGAAGTCCTCGACCCGCACACCGCGATCGGTGTCAAGGCTGCCCGTGAATGCCGCCGCAGCCTGGACACCCCGATGGTGGTGTTGGGTACCGCGCATCCGGTCAAGTTCCCCGAGGCGGTGGAGAAGGCCGGTGTCGACAAGGCCCTGGAGCTGCCGGCGCACCTGAGCGACCTGTTCGGCCGTGAGGAGCGTTGCACCGTGCTGGCCAACGACCTGAAGGCCGTGCAGGCCTTTGTCAGCCAGCATGGCAATCGCGGCAAGCCGCTGTAAACTGACACCGTCCACAGGAAAGCCCGTCTTGCACGGGCTTTTTTGTGGGCGCAAGACGCACGGCAGCGGATTTCAGATTTTTCCCATGTAGTTCGATGGATACCCTTACTAGAGTGGCGCTCTGACCAGCAGACACGGCTCCAGGGGGAGGCTCATGCATCAGCTCAATGTCCTTATCCACCAGGCTCGGCCCTACTATCAGATGCTCTTGCATCAGGCCTTCAATGCCCAGGGTGTGTACAACGTACGGCTCACCGATGACGTGCCGGCAGCCACGGCCAACATCACACAAGGGCAGCGGCCCATTGATGTGCTGGTGCTCGACCAGGGGATGCCAAGCCGTCATGCCCGGCGCCTGTTCAAGTACCTGGTGCAGGCTTCCTGCGCGGGTGGGTTGCTGTTTGTCGGCTATGGCGACGCGGGGGGCATCGACCTGGCGCTCGAGGCCCGCAAACAGGGCTTGAATGTCCTGGCCGAGCTGCCCTGGCCGATGTCAATGGTGGGCCTGGAGCAGGCGCTCGGGCGCCTGTAGCCTGACCTTCGGCAAGCAAAGGGTGGGCGGAGCATCGAAACTGTCATGTTGGTCGCGGATGCTCGTGATGACGGGCCTGGCGAACTTTCCGCCGGCCCCGATGGTCAGTTTTCTTACCCTAGCCAGCGAGTGATCCGGATGGAAAGAATCTGCAGACTGCTCAACGATGCCCTGACCCCTTACCAGGCCGAGCTTGGACCGACCGATAACCGCGGCCGCCGTCACTTGAGTGTTCACGATGAGCACGGTTTGCCGATTTTGCGGCGTACCGTTTGTGAGCGAGAGCTGATAGAACAGCAATTGCTGGTCGATCTGGTCGATGGCCTGCACCGTGACCTGCAGATTGCCGAAGGCCGTCTGCAACCCTGTGTGATCGCCGCCTTGCAGCATCAGAGGCAAATGCAGGGAACCTTTGCCTGACCGGCCCGTCAGACTCAGCAAGGGCAGCCTGACGGTGCTTTGCTCCGGTGCCATCCAGGCTGTCACTGGAAGTCCCAGGGACTTTCGCTTGACCCCGGTCGTCTTCCCCAGCGGCCGGGGTTTCTTTTGCCTTGAATTCACCTGCACCCTGTCAGGTGCCACTGCTGATCTGCACGGATCAGTTCAGCGCACCGGCGCTTCGCCCTGCTCGAAAAAATGCCGGGCCTGGCCCAGATAATCTTCCTGCAGCTCCGGATCCAGCCAGCGGGCATACAGGCCTGGCAACGTATCGCGGCGCAGCATCGGCAGCAGCTGGTCGATATTGGCGATCGCCTCGCGTCCCAAGGCGGTGTCCGAGCAGCCTACATGGAGGAACTGGTAGCGGTTGACGCCACGGATGGGATAGAAGCGGTAATCGTCCAGCGAGCCATTCTGCTGCTGGATCAGGTAGCGAACCTCTGGCCAGTAGCCGAGCACCAGTTGCAGGCGCCCCAATTGTTGCATCTCCAGCAGGCTGGCGGTGGCATCGTTGCCGTAGTGGCGGCTGAAGGCGCTGTCAGGCAACTGCTTCAGGACATCATCGACCTGCATGCTGTAGCTGCGCTCTGCGACGATGCCGAGCTTGAGCCGGGTCTGGGTCAGCAGCCGCTGAAGATCCACCTGTTGTCCGTCCAGATAAGGCTCCAGCAGCGCCTGGTCGTGCTTGCGCACCACCAGGCCACTGCTCAGTACGCCCAGCGATGGCTGGGAGAAATGCACGTACCTGGCACGTTCGGGCGTCCAGAGCAGGGTCGGGTCGCAAGTGAAACTGTGCTCCTGGAGCATCTGGATGCCGCGGGCGCGATTGACTCGGACGATCTGGTGGTCGTACTTGGGCATCTGCGCGATCAGCATGGGCAACAATTGGTCGATCACGCCCTGGCCTTTGGCCGGCCCTTCGAAAATGGTGAACGGCGGCAGGTCACGGACCAGCCACAGCAGGCGCTCTCTGGCCTCGGCCGATTGTGCCGCGAGCACGCTGAATACCAGGCAGAGCAGCAGGGGCAGGTGGCGGATGCGCATGGGCCGCGGATCAGACCGTACCGGCCGCGCGCAGGCGGGCAATGGCGGCTGCGTCGTAGCCCAGGCTGGCCAGTAGCGGCGTCGTATGTTCACCCAGGGCCGGTCCGACCCATTCGGCGCTGCCGGGGGTGTCGGACAGCTTGGGCACGATACCCGGCATCTTGAACGGCTTGCCGTCCGGCAGTCGGGCCTGGAGGAACATCTCGCGGGCGAGGAATTGCGGGTCGCCCAGCATGTCCTCGGCGGAGTAGATTCGGCTGGCCGGTACCTCGGCGTCGTTGAGCACCTGCATCACTTTGTCCAGCGGCAGGCCGTTGGCCCAGCGGTCGATGACGCCGTACAGCTCGTCGCGGCGGGCATCGCGGCCATCGTTGGTGGCCAGGGCGGCATCGTTGGCCAGGTCGTCGCGGCCGATGGCCTGCATGAAGCGCTTGAAGATTGCATCGCCATTGGCGCCGATCTGTACGTGCCGGCCATCGGCGGTGGTATGGATGCAGGAAGGGGTGATACCCGGCATGATGTTGCCGGTGCGCTCGCGGATAAAGCCGAACACGTCGAACTCCGGCACCATGCTCTCCATCATGGCGAAGATGGCTTCGTACAGCGCCACATCCACGACTTGGCCGTCGCCACCGTTGACTTCGCGATGACGCAAGGCCATCAGCGCGCCGATTACGCCCCAAAGGGCGGCAATGGAGTCGCCGATGGAAATCCCCGTGCGCACCGGTGGGCGATCCTCGAAGCCGGTGATGTAGCGCAACCCGCCCATGGATTCGCCAACCGCGCCGAAGCCCGGCTGGTCCTTCATCGGGCCGGTCTGGCCAAACCCCGACAGGCGCACCATCACCAGGCGTGGGTTGAGGGCGTGCAGCACGTCCCAGCCCAGGCCGAGCTTTTCCAGCACACCGGGGCGGAAGTTCTCGATCAGGATGTCGGCCTCGGCCAGCAGGCGCTTGAGCACTTCGCGGCCTTCAGGATGCTTGAGGTTGAGGGTCAGTGATTGCTTGTTGCGCGCCTGGACGAACCACCACAGTGACGTGCCCTCGTACAGCTTGCGCCATTTGCGCAGCGGGTCGCCGCCATCGGGCGACTCGACCTTGATTACCTCTGCACCGAATTCGGCGCAGATCCGCGAGGCGAACGGGCCGGCGATCAAGGTGCCGAGCTCGATGACTTTCAGGCCGGCGAGAGGTTTGCTGGGCATTGTCATGGGGCATCCGTGGAGGCTGGGCGTGAGCGCAGGTTGTATCACAGCTCGGCGGCGGCAGGTATATCGGCGTTGTCTGATCCGGCGCTGGCGCCCGGGATCAGTTAGACTGTTCGACTTTCCCCCGCAAGAAGCCTATCGCCCATGGCCCAGCCGTCCACAACCTACAAGTTCGAACTGAATCTGACCGACCTCGACCGCGGCGTGTACGAGAACGTTCGCCAGACCATCGCCCGCCACCCTTCGGAAACCGAAGAGCGCATGGCCGTGCGCCTGCTGGGCTATGCCCTCTGGTACAACGAGCAGCTGTCCTTCGGTCGCGGCTTGTCGGACGTCGATGAGGCGGCCCTGTGGGAAAAGAGCCTGGACGATCGCATCCTGCACTGGATCGAAGTCGGCCAGCCCGACGCCGACCGCCTGACCTGGTGCTCGCGGCGTACCGAGCGCACCAGCCTGCTGGCCTACGGCAGCTTGCGGGTTTGGGAGACCAAGGTGCTCGGCGCGGTCAAGGGCCTGAAGAACCTGAGCATTGCCGCCGTCCCGCAGGAGGTGCTGGAAACCCTCGCCACGGACATGCCGCGTACCATCAAGTGGGACGTGATGATCAGCGAAGGCACGGTGTTCGTCACCGACGACCGTGGCCAGCACGAAGTGCAGTTGCAATGGTTGCTTGGCGAGCGCGGCTGACCTGAACCAAAGCGGAATTGCGAAGACCCCATGCGTATCGAACCACGTCCCCTGCCGTCGCCCCTGCCTTTGCTGGGCAACCTGCCACCCTTGTTGACCCGTCTCTATGCCGCCCGTGGCGTGCAGTCCGAAGCCGAACTGGACAAGGGCCTGGCCCGCCTGTTGCCGTACCAGCAACTCAAGGGCATCGAGGCGGCGGTGGAGCTGCTGGTCGAGGCGCTCGACCAGCGCCAGCGCATTCTCATTGTCGGCGATTTCGACGCCGACGGTGCCACCGCCAGCACGGTCGGTGTGCTGGGTTTGCGCTTGCTGGGCGCGGCCCATGTCGACTACCTGGTGCCCAACCGCTTCGAATATGGCTATGGCCTGACCCCGGAGATCGTCGCGGTCGCGCTCGAGCGCCAGCCGCAATTGCTGATCACTGTGGACAACGGTATTTCCAGCGTCGATGGCGTTGCCGCAGCCAAGGCTGCCGGGCTCAAGGTGCTGGTCACCGACCACCACCTGCCGGGCGAGCAGTTGCCGGCCGCCGATGCCATCGTCAATCCCAACCAGCCGGGTTGTGCGTTCCCCAGCAAGTCACTGGCCGGTGTCGGCGTGATCTTCTACGTGCTGATGGCCCTGCGTGCGCGGTTGCGCAGCCTGGGGCGCTACGAAACGCAGCCGCAGCCGAATATCGGCGAATTGCTCGACCTGGTGGCATTGGGCAGCGTCGCCGACGTGGTGCCGCTGGATGCCAATAACCGCATCCTGGTGCATCAGGGGCTGGAGCGTATTCGCGCCGGCCGCGCCCGCCCCGGGCTGAAGGCGATTCTCGAGGTGGCACGGCGTGACCACAAGCGCATCACTTCCACCGACCTTGGCTTCATCCTTGGCCCTCGGCTCAATGCTGCCGGGCGCCTGGACGACATGAGTCTGGGCATCGAATGCCTGTTGTGCGAAGACGCGACCCTGGCGCTGGACATGGCCCAACAGCTGGATGGCCTGAATCAGGATCGCAAGTCCATTGAGCAGGGCATGCAGCGCGAGGCCCTGGCCCAGCTCAAGGACCTGCCGGTCGAGTCCATGCCTTATGGCTTGTGCCTGTTCGACGCCGACTGGCACCAGGGGGTGATCGGCATCCTCGCCTCGCGCCTGAAAGAGCGTTACCACCGCCCGACCATCGCCTTTGCCGATGCGGGGGAAGGGGTGTTGAAGGGCTCGGCGCGTTCGGTGCCGGGGTTCCATATCCGTGACGCACTGGACGCCGTGGCGGCGCGGCATCCGAGCTTGATCAGCAAGTTCGGCGGGCATGCCATGGCGGCGGGGCTGTCCTTGCCGGCCGACAATTTCCCAGCGTTTGCCGAGGCGTTCGACGATGAGGTGCGGCGGCAGTTGCGTGAGGAAGACCTGACCGGGCGGTTGTTGTCGGATGGCACCCTGGCGGTGGAGGAGTTCCACCTGGACCTGGCGCGGGCATTGCGCAACGCCGGGCCCTGGGGGCAGCACTTTCCCGAGCCGTTGTTCCACGGGGTGTTCCAGCTGGTCGAGCAGCGGGTCGTCGGGGAGCGGCATCTGAAAGTGGTGCTCAAGAGCGAGTGTGGGGCGGTGCGGTTGGATGGGATTGCCTTTGGGATTGACCGGGAGGTTTGGCCGAATCCTACAGTGCGGTGGGTGGAGTTGGCTTACAAGTTGGATGTGAATGAGTTTCGGGGGAATGAGAGTGTGCAGTTGATGATTGCGCATATGGAAGCGCGGTGATCTTTTGTTGAATTGCTGGGGTTTTGGGGTTTTGGTTGTATTGA
>NZ_JBOBDQ010000076.1:0-22485 GCF_050586565.1 Pseudomonas sp. WC1 | reverse complement strand
CAAGACCAAAGTAGGCCGCCGTAAGGGCGGAAAGGTGACTAAATGTCAGCATCGTCTACGAATGCGCATACAAGTCCCAAAACAATCACCCAGACCCAGACCCTAACCCCCCTCCAAAACCATCTCCAAAAACGTAGCCACCACCCGCCGCATCCGCTGTTCCTGCAAACACACTAACGTCTCCGTCAAATGCCGCTGACAATCCACAATCGGCAAAGCACAAACCCGAGCATCGGCCCCGAATTCAGCCGCGGACACCACCCCCACACCAATCCCCACGACCACCGCCTCCCGCGCCGCCTCCCGCCCTTCGACCTGGATCGCCGAGCGAATCCGCAACCCCGCCCGCTGCATCTCCTCCTCCAGCGTCTGCCGCGTCACCGACCCCGGCTCGCGCAGCACCAGCGGCGTATCGTCCAAGTCTGCCAGGCTGATCTGCCCACGGCTGGCCCAGGGATGCTGGTGCGAGACGAACGCCACCATCGGGTCGCGCCGCATCGGCACGCAGAACAGCCGCTCGTCATCGACATCGCGCCCGAGCAGGGCCAGGTCAGCCTGGTAGCTGAACAGCCGCGCCAGCGACTCATCGGTGTTGCCGGTCTCGATCTTCACCTGGATCCCCGGATAGCGCTGGCAGAACCGGGCAATCTGCGGCAGCACATGCACTGGCGCGTCCACCGCCAGCGTCAGGCTGCCGGTGTGCAGGGCGCGTGAGTCTTGCAATAGCTCCTGGGCCTCGGCCTCGCAGGCGAACAGGCGCTGGGTGACGCCGAGCAGGCGCTCGCCCAGGTCGGTCAACTGCACCGAGCGTTTGTTGCGGTGAAACAGCAAAACGCCAAAGCGCTCCTCCAGTTTGCGCACCTGGTCGGACACCGCCGGCTGGGTGAGAAACAGCTTTTGCGCCGCGCGGGTAAAGCTGCCTTGCTCGGCAACCGCGTGGAAGGCCTTGAGTTGAGCGTGGGAAACCGACATCGAACACTCCGCTTACAAGCTGGGCTTATGTGTGAAATACGATAAATCGATTTTATTTATCAGTCAGCAGCTGTTTCCATGTGTTTCAACCCGACGCCTCTGCCACGAGCAGCGGCATGTCGGCCATGGCGGCACCACCGCCATCTGACCAGGTGACGTCCCTCCGTCACGCAGTGCGCAACACAACAACAAGACAGGCGTTTCTTCACATTCTGCCGGCACACTCAAACAAGAGGTCAGAGTCAAATGAACCAATCCCTGGGCGCCATCAAGCGCTGGCGCGTGCAGATTTTCGCGATCACCTGGCTGGCCTATGCCGCCTTCTACTTCACCCGCAAGGCCTTCTCGGTGGCCAAGCTCGGCATCGGCGAAGACCCCTCGTTCATGCTCGACAAGGCCGCCATGGCCAACCTCGACGCCATCTACCTGGCCGCCTACGCCGTGGGCCAGTTCACCTGGGGCATGCTCGCCGATCGCTTCGGGCCGCGCGTGGTGGTGCTCGGCGGGCTGCTGATCTCGTCGGCCGCCGCGGTGGTGATGGGCAGTTACGCAACCTTCCCGATCTTCGCTACCTGCATGCTGGTCCAGGGGCTGGCGCAGTCCACCGGCTGGGCGGGCTTGTGCAAGAACATCGGCAGTTTCTTCCCGGCGTCCCAGCGCGGACGGGTACTGGGGCTGTGGAGTTCGTGCTACGCCTTCGGTGGCCTGGTGGCCTCGCCGTTCGCCGGCTGGTGGGCCTACACCCTGGTCGGCACCTGGCACGCGGCATTCTTCTCCAGTGCCGTGGTGGTGGCCGTGGTGGCGGTGCTGTTCTTCATCTTCCAGCGCAACAAGCCCGAGGACGTCGGCCTGCCGGCGGTGGAGCCCGAGCCACAGAGCATGGCCCCAGGGGCGAACCTGTGCAGCGTGTGGGCGCCGTTGCGCGAGATCCTGCGCAACCGCACGGTGCTGACCCTGGGCCTGGCCTACTTCATGCTCAAGCCGGCGCGCTACGCCATCCTGCTGTGGGGGCCGGTGATCGTCTTCGAGCAGATGCCCTCGGTGGGCAAGGTCGGCGCGGCGATCATCCCCACGGCGTTCGAGCTGGCCGGGCTGCTCGGGCCGATCCTCATCGGCCTGGCCTCGGACAAGCTGTTCGGTGCCCGGCGCATGCCGGCCTGCGTGATCAGCCTGGTGCTGCTGACCCTGACCCTGGCCGGCTTCATGGCGGCGATGCACAGCGGCAGCGTGGCGCTGGTGGTGGCCTTGCTGTTCGTCATGGGCCTGACCCTCTACGGCCCGGACTCGATGATCAGCGGCGCCGCGGCCATCGACTTCGGCACGGCCAAGGCCGGCGCCACCGCGGCCGGTTTCGTCAACGGCTGCGGCTCGGTGGGCGCGGTGCTTGGCGGCTTGCTGCCGGGCTACTTCGACAGCGTCACGGTATTCATCGTCTTCGCCGGCACCGCGCTGTTCTCCGCCCTGGTGCTGCTGCCGCACTGGAACAGCCGGCCGGCGACGGCCCCCCAGGCCACCGACGTGGCCCCCAATACCGGCATGGCGATCAAGCCACTGCGTACCTAGAGGAAAGCGAGCAGATGAGACCCTTCTGGCTGCAACAGGCCCTGGACCAGGAAGACGAGGCCCTGTGCCCGCCGCTCGTCGGCGATGCGCGCTGCGACGTGTGCATCGTCGGCGGTGGCTACACCGGGTTGTGGACTGCCTTGATGATCAAGGAACAGGCGCCGCAGCTGGAGGTGCTGCTGATCGAGGCCGACATCTGCGGCGCCGGGGCCAGCGGGCGCAACGGTGGCTGCGCGCTGTCCTGGTCGGCCAAGTACTTCACCCTCGAACGCTTGTTCGGGGTGGCCGAGGCGGTGCGTCTGGTGGGCGAGTCCGAACGCAGCATCGGCGCCATCGGCGAGTTCTGCGCGGCCAATGGCATCCGCTGCGACTTCCGCATGGACGGCACGCTCTACACCGCCACCAACCAGGCCCAGCTCGGCGGCACTGATGCGGTGATCGCCGCGCTGGAGCGCCACGGCATCAACTCGTTCCAGCGCCTGGCGCTGGAACAGGTGCAGCGCCTGGCCGGCTCCCAGCGGCATCTGGAGGGCTGGTACTCGCCGGCCGCGGCCACGGTACAGCCGGGGCGTCTGGTGCGCGGCTTGCGCCGGGTAGCCTTGCAGCGTGGCGTGCGCATCCACGAAGGCACGGCGATGACCGGCCTGGAGCATGGCGCGCCGGCACAGGTGCGCACCCGGGCCGGCACCATCCGCGCCGACCGCGTGGTGTTGGGCCTCAATGCCTGGATGGCGCGGGCTTTCCCGCAGTTCGAGCGCAGCGTGGCGATCGTCTCCAGCGACATGGTCATCACCGAGCCGTGCCCCGAGCTGCTGCGTCAGATCGGCCTGGACAGCGGCGTCAGCGTGCTCGACTCGCGGATCTTCGTGCACTACTACCACAACACCTCCGACGGTCGGCTGATGCTCGGCAAGGGCGGCAATACCTTTGCCTACGGCGGGCGCATGCTGCCGGTGTTCGACCAGCCGTCGCCGTATCAGCCGTTGCTGCGTGACAGCCTGGCCGAGTTCTTCCCGGCGCTGGCCGAGGTGCCGTTGGCGGCGAGCTGGAACGGGCCGTCGGACCGCTCGGTGACCGGCCTGCCGTTCTTTGGCCGGCTCGATGGGCAGGGCAACGTGTTCTATGGCTTCGGCTATTCGGGCAGCGGGGTGGGGCCGTGTCACATGGGCGGGCAGATCCTCTCGTCGCTGGCCTTGGGGCTGGACAACGCCTGGACCCGCTCGCCGCTGGTCAAGGGTCCGCTGGGGCGTTTCCCGCCGGAGCCGGTGCGCTACCTGGGGTCGCTGATGGTGCGCAACGCCATTCGCCGCAAGGAGCGCGCCGAAGACCGCGGCGTGCGTCCACGCGGGCTGGATGTGCGCCTGGCGAAGTTCGCGGCGGCGGCGGGGAAGGCCGACAAGGGCTGAAGCTGATGCGATTTCTTGTCGAACCCGGTGCGCAGGGCGTATAAACTCTCCCCACTTTTTGGCCGGTCGCTTCCTGAACCGGCCGCTGAAACAAAGAGAGTCGATATGGGCGCACAGTGGAAAGCCAAGCATAGAGAAACGGCGGCCAACGCCAAGGGCAAGATCATGGGCAAGCTGGCCAAGGAGATCCAGATCGCCGCCAAGTCCGGCGCCGACCCGGACATGAACCCGCGCCTGCGCCTGGCCATCGTCCAGGCCAAGAAAGCCTCGATGACCCGTGAGACGCTGGAACGTGCGATCAAGAAAGGCGCCGGTCTGGACGGCGAGGCCGTGCAGTACCATGCCGTCAGCTATGAAGGCTTCGCGCCGCACCAGGTGCCGCTGATCGTCGAGTGCCTGACCGACAACGTCAACCGCACCGTGGCGCAGATCCGCGTCTTGTTCCGCAAGGGCCAGCTGGGTGCCAGCGGCTCGGTGGCCTGGGACTTCAACCACGTCGGCCTGATCGAGGCGACCCCGGAAGGCGACGCCGACCCGGAAATGGCAGCCATCGAAGCCGGTGCCCAGGACTTCGAGGACGGCGAGGAAGAGGGTTCGACCCTGTTCATCACCGATACCACCGACCTTGATGCCGTGCAGAAGGCCCTGCCCGAGCATGGCTTCACCGTCACCTCGGCGAAGATTGGCTACACCCCGAAAAACCCGGTGAGTGCGGCCAGCCTGAGCGCCGAAGCCTTGGCCGAGGTCGAGGCCTTCCTCGAGGCCATCGACGAGAA
Organism: Pseudomonas sp. WC1; assembly: GCF_050586565.1. Lineage (NCBI taxonomy): Bacteria > Pseudomonadati > Pseudomonadota > Gammaproteobacteria > Pseudomonadales > Pseudomonadaceae > Pseudomonas > Pseudomonas sp. WC1. The sequence goes on along the minus strand of NZ_JBOBDQ010000076.1, from coordinate 17,768 downwards.
CGAAGACGTGCAGAACGTCTATGTTGGCCTGACTGACTGATTTGTGCTTCAGGGGCCGCTCTGCGGCCCAATCGCCGGCAAGCCGGCTCCCACAGGGTTGCGCAGATGCCTGTGGGAGCCGGCTTGCCGGCGATGAGGCCTTTAGACTCACCCAAGGGGAGCTTGCATGAACCCCACCTTCGCCTCCCTCAGCCTCGCCCACCTGCGCACCCTCGACTGCCTCCTGCAGCTGAAGAACCTCAGCCACGCCGCCGAGCGCCTGGGCTGCAGCCAATCGGCGCTGAGCCGCCAGCTGGCCAGCCTGCGCGAGGCTTTCGACGACCCGCTGCTGGTGCGCCAGGGGCGTGGCTATGTGCTCAGCGAACATGCCGAAACGCTGGTCGAGCCATTGCGCCAGGTACTGGACGAGCTCAACGCCCTGCGCCAGCCCGCAGCGTTCGACCCGGCGCGCTGCGAACGGCGCTTCTGCCTGGCGGCATCGGACTACGTGGCTGAACATATGCTGCCGCAGCTGGTGAAAGCGTTGGAGCAGGAGGCGCCAGGGGTATCGCTGGAGTACCGCACTTGGCAGGCCGGGCAGTACGCCTTGCTCGCCAGCGGCGAGATCGACCTGGCCACCACGCTGTTCGACGAGTCGCCACCCAACCTGCACGGTCGGCTGCTGGGCGAGGATCGGGCGGTGTGCCTGATGCGCCATGACCATCCGCTGAGCGCCCGCGCCGAACTGAGCCAGGATGACTACCTGGCCTTCAAGCACGTGCGGGTGTCCGGTGGCGGCGACAAGGACAGTTTCATCGACCGCCATCTGCGTGCCCAGGGGCTGCAACGGCGCGTCAGCCTGGAGGTGCCGTTCTTCAGCGCGATGGTCCAGGTGGTCGGCAACGGCCAGGCGCTGGCCACGGTGCCCGAGCATATCGCCCGGCAACTGGCGCGGTTGCATGGGCTGAGCTGGCGGCCGATGGGCTTTGTCGAGCACACCCAGCGTTACTGGGTGGTATGGCATCAGCGTCTGCAGGCCTCGGCCGAACATCGCTGGCTGCGTAACCGGGTGTTCGAGGTGTGGCGCCAGTCGCAGTTCGGCGTGCAGGGTGGGCATGCGCCTTTGCCATAGCAGCTATGCGTGAAGCGGGGTTATTCGGCGGGTGATGGAGGCCTAGACTGCGAGGTATTGTCAGCCAGGAGACCGCCCATGACCCCCGAACAATTCCGCCAATACGGCCACCAACTGATCGACCTGATCGCCGACTACCGCCAGACCGTCGGCGAGCGCCCGGTCATGGCCCAGGTCGAGCCCGGCTACCTCAAGGCCGCGCTGCCCCAGGGCGCGCCGCAGCAAGGCGAGCCGTTCGAGGCCATCCTCGCCGACGTCGACAAGCTGGTGATGCCCGGCCTGTCCCACTGGCAGCACCCGGGCTTCTACGGCTACTTCCCCTCCAACGGCACCCTGTCGTCGGTGCTCGGCGACTTCCTCAGCACCGGCCTGGGCGTGCTCGGCCTGTCGTGGCAGTCCAGCCCGGCCCTCAGCGAACTGGAGGAAACCACCCTCGACTGGCTGCGCCAGCTGCTGGGCCTGAGCGGGCAATGGAGCGGGGTGATCCAGGACACCGCCTCGACCAGTACCTTGGTGGCGCTGATCTGCGCCCGCGAGCGTGCCACCGACCATGCCCAGGTGCGCGGCGGCCTGCAGGCCCAGGGCAAGCCCCTGGTGGTCTACGTCAGCGCCCATGCCCACAGCTCGGTTGACAAGGCCGCGCTGCTGGCCGGATTCGGCCGTGAAAACATTCGCCTGATCCCCACCGACGCGCACTACGCCATGCGCCCGGAGGCGCTGCGCGAAGCCATCGCCCAGGACCTCGCCGCCGGCAACCAGCCTTGCGCCGTGGTTGCCACCACCGGCACCACCACCACCACCGCGCTGGACCCGCTGCGCCCGATCGGCGAGATCGCCCAGGCCAACCAGTTGTGGCTGCACGTGGACTCGGCCATGGCCGGTTCGGCGATGATCCTCCCGGAATGCCGCTGGATGTGGGACGGCATCGAGCTGGCCGACTCGGTGGTGGTCAATGCCCACAAGTGGCTGGGCGTGGCCTTCGATTGCTCGATCTACTATGTGCGTGACCCGCAGCACCTGATCCGGGTGATGAGCACCAACCCCAGCTACCTGCAGTCGGCGGTCGATGGCGAGGTGAAGAATCTGCGCGACTGGGGCATTCCCCTGGGGCGTCGGTTCCGCGCCTTGAAACTGTGGTTCATGCTGCGCAGCGAAGGTGTCGAGGCCCTGCAGCAACGGCTGCGGCGTGACCTGGAAAACGCGCAGTGGCTGGCCGCGCAGGTGGAGGGGGCGCCCGCGTGGGAGGTATTGGCGCCGGTGCAGTTGCAGACCTTGTGCATCCGCCATCGCCCGACAGGTCTCGAGGGTGAGGCGCTGGATGCCCACACCCGCGCCTGGGCCGAGCGCCTCAACGCCTCGGGTGATGCCTATGTGACCCCGGCGACCCTGGATGGACGCTGGATGGTACGGGTCTCGGTGGGGGCGCTGCCCACCGAGCGTGAGCATGTCGAGCGGCTGTGGGCGCGGTTGCAGGGGGTGGTAGCTGAACAAGCCTGAAGCTATCGCTATAATCTTTAAGCTATAGCGAATGGGCAAAAAAGGGCGTGGGGCGCAGGCCACGCAAGAGCAGCTCGGCCTGGGCCTGGGTCGAGGCGCGGGATGGCTTGATCTGCCCTGAGCTGCCGGGGGCCATGCCGAAGCGGAAGGTCGCCAGGGACGTAGACCACAGGTACAGCAGCAGGTGCTCGGGCGTGGTCCGCACGATCAGCCCGCGCTCCATCCACTGCGCCAGGCAGGCCAGCGTCTGCCTGGCACTGCTGCGCAGCAGCTCGGCGCGTTCACCGGGCAGTTGCCGGGCGCCATGCAGCATTTCCTTGAGCCAGACACGCACCGCGCCGGGGTGTTGGCGCGCCACCTCGGCCTTGGCCTTGAAGTAGCGGGGCAGGGCCTGTTCGGGGTGAGCCTGCGGCACCAGGCTGCGCGAGGCGCGCAGCAAGGGTTCCATCACCAGGTCGAGCACTGCGGTGTAGAGCAGGCGTTTGTTGCGGAAGTAGTAGAACACGTTGGCCCTGGGCAGCCCGGCGCGGGCGGCGATAGCGTCGACCCGGGCGGCGGCGAAACCATGGTGGGCGAATTCCTCGCTGGCGGCGGCGAGGATCAGTTGCAGGTTGCGATCACGGATACTGGGCATGGCAAACACGTACTTCTGAATCGATATGTTCAAAAGTATATAGCGGTAACGTGTTCGCCGACAGCTGCCCAGGCTCGTGTTCAAGCGAGCCTGTGTCGGATCAGCAGGCTTCGCGCCAGGCGCGGATCTGCTCCAGTGTTGCGGTGGCGCCACCGCAGACGATCACCAGGACATTGCCAAAGGCCGCCACTGCGTCGGGGTGTTCGAGCAAGGCCAGCGCCGCGCCGCAGGCCGGCTCCACCAGCAGGCGGTGATCGCGCAGCAGGCGTTCGCAGGCGTCGAGCGCCTCGCGATCACTCACCAGGTGGCTGACCACCGGGTGCTGGCGGGTGCAGGCCAGCGCCTGTTCGGCCACCCGCTTGGCCCCCAGTGAAGTGGCTACCGAGGTGATCCCCGGCAGTTCCACGGTGTGCCCGGCAGCCATGGCCGCGTGCATCGACGCCGCGCCTTCGGTTTCCACGGCCAGCACCGGCACATCCTGCCAGCCATTGCGCTGCAACCCTTCGACCACGCCGCGCAGCAGGCCGCCGCCGCCGACCGACAGCACCACCGCATCCGGCTTGCAGCCGGCCTGGGCCACTTCATCGATCATGCTGGCGTGGCCGGTCCACAGCAGCGGGTCGTCGAACGGGTGGATGAAGGCGTCACCCGCGCCCAGCAGGGTCTGCGCGTGCTCGTTGGCTTCCTGCCAGGAGCTGCCGCGCACCACCACGCTGGCGTCTTCCAGGCGCAGCAGTTCCTTGGCCCGTTCGGTGGTGGTCTCGGGCACCACCACGGTCACCGGCACGCCGAGCTTGCGGCCGGCGTAGGCCACCGCCAGCCCGGCATTGCCGCCGGATGAGGAGACGAAGTGACGGGCGCCGCGAGCATGGTGCACCTCACAGGCGTGGCCGACGCCGCGCAGCTTGAACGAGCCGCAGGGTTGCAGGGCTTCGAGCTTGAGCCACACCGGGCGGCCGGCGCTCAGTGACAGCGGACGGGATTCGATCAGTGGGGTAGGGATATGCAAGGGCATGGTGGGCTCCGTGGCTCAGTCGCGGGCAGCCGCGGCGGGCTCGCCGCGCAGCTGCTCCAGGTAGTTGTAGACGGTGTAGCGGGTTACACCGAGGGCCTCGGCGGCTTTCTCGACGCCGCCCTTGACGATGAACAGGCCGCGCTCCTGCATCACGCGCACGGCTTCGACCTTGGCCTGCTTGGTCATCCGTCCCTGGCCGCTGCGCTGCAGCGCGTCCTGGATGATCCCGGCCATCAACGCGGTCATGTCCGCTGGCTCGTCGCCTGGCACCGTCGCCGGTGTGGCGCCCAGCGGTTGGAAGTGCCGCAGGAATGCCATGGCGGCGTCCAGGCCGGTGACGTCGGTGTTCACGCACAGGCTGGCGAAGGGCTGGCCGGTGCTGTCACGGTAGATCGCCGTGGCGCTGCGCAGGCTGCGCCCCTTGAGGGTGGTGGGGTAGTCGGGCAGTACCACAGGGTCGCAGCCCTGCTGGTCGGCGGCGGCCTGCATCAAGGCCTTGAACCCTTGATCCTGTTCGGGAGCGGCGAGTATCGGGCTGCCGACCTGGCGGCCGGAGAGCTCGCCATTGACGATCGCCACCACCGAGCGTTCCGGGTGTTCGAGGTCGTGCAGAAGGATTTCCACATTACGCGGGACGACGCTGCCCAAGGCCTGCAGGGCGGTCTTGAGCACGTTCAGGGTGAGCTGGCGTTCGTGGGCGAGGGTGAGCATGGTCGGCACCAGATTCAATATTGTGTTGAATATTACACAAAAAGTTGAATTTGGCGAGAGTTTCGAATGCTCAAAAGCAACCGCGGGGCCATCTCGCTCCTACTCAAGGCAGGAGCGGGATGACCCCGCGATCAGGTGCGTCAGCCCAGTTTCGGCGTACGCGGCGGGACGATGCGGCGCGAGCCGGTGGACTCGAAGGCGGCGGCGAATTTCAACAGATTGTTGTCGCTGTACGCCTTGCCCGCGAAGGTCAGGCCCACCGGCATGCCGATGTCGGCCATCACGCCCATCGGCACGGTCACGGTCGGCACACCGAGGTGACGGATCGCCAGGTTGCCGTTGGCCACCCAGATGCCGTTGCTCCAGGCGATGTCCGCCGAGGCCGGGTTGACGTCAGCATCCGCCGGGCCGACATCGGCCACGGTGGGGAACAGCACCGCGTCCAGGCCCTGGGCGTCCATCCAGTCTTCCAGGTCGAGCTTGCGGGTGGCTTCCAGGCCGCGCAGGCCATCGGGCACGGTGGCGATCTGGTCCCAGCTCTTCAGGCCGCGCTTGGCCATGTTGACGTACTCGTCCATGCCGGCGGCGAGGTCGTCTTCACGGTTGGGCAGGGTGCCGGGGTCGTGGGGGAAGATCTGCGGGCCATCGACATCGGCCAGGCGGTTGAGCTTGGGATCGTCGTTGGCGCGCAGGAAGTCGTCGAAGGCCCAGCCGGACAGTTCCCACAGTTCGTCATGCAGGAACTCCTTGCTGACGATCCCACGGGTGAACACGGTCGGCGCGCCGGGGCGGTCGCCCTCGCAATTGGAGACCAGCGGGAAGTCGGTCTCGACCACTTCGGCACCGGCCGCTTCCAGGGCCTGGCGGGCTTGCTGCCACAGCTCGATCACGCTGGCACGGGTATGGATGCGCTGGCCGGTCGGGCCGCCGATGCCGGGCTTCTCCGAGGTGCCGGCTTCGGCGTCGGCATTGATGTACATGCGTGGCACCGCGAAGCGCTTGCCCTTGAGCGACTCGGCGCCCACGGCCAGGTCCAGGTACGAGGCAGGGCGCACGCTCGAGGCGGCCGGGATCGGCACCCAGGGTTGCAGGCGCCACAGGTCGCCGCGCTTGTCGGCGTCGTCGGCCACCACCACGTCGAGGATCTCCAGCAGGTCGGCCATGGTCCGCGCATAAGGCACGACCACGTCCATGGTCGGCGTCAGCGGCCAGTTGCCGCGCACCGAGATCACCCCGCGCGACGGGGTGTAGGCGCACAGGCCGTTGTTCGAGGCCGGGCCGCGGCCACTGGACCAGGTTTCCTCGGCCAGGCCGAAGGCGCTGAAGCTTGCGGCGGTGGCGGTGCCGGCACCGTTGGAGGAGCCGGAAGCGAAGGGGGCGGTCAGGTAGGCGGCGTTGTACGGGCTCTCGGCACGGCCATACACGCCACGCTGCATGCCGCCATTGGCCATCGGCGGCATGTTGGTCTTGCCCAGGCAGATGGCGCCGCCGGCGCGCAGGCGCTCGACGGTGAAGGCGTCGCGCTGGGCGACCAGGTCCTTGAACGCCGGGCTGCCGGAGGCGGCAGTCAGGCCCTTGACCAGGTAGCTGTCCTTGGCGGTGTAGGGGATGCCATCCAGCGGGCCGAGGGTTTCGCCACGGGCACGGCGGGCATCGGAGGCTTCGGCCTCTTTCAGGGCCTCGGGGTTGCGCACCACCACGGCATTGAGCCGCGTGGCGGTGTCGGCGCCGTCGTAGGCGTCGATGCGGGCCAGGTACGCCTTGACCAGCTCGACGGCCGTCGTGCGGCCGGACTCGAGCGCGTCGCGCAGCTCGGCAATGGAAACCTCGGTTACCTCGATCATGCTGTCACCACAGTTGTGCAGGTGGAAAATCATGGCGGCGAGTGTAGCAAGAAGGTCCCGATGGGCGCAGGCATGCAGCGGGGAAATGGTTGGTTGCAGCCAGGCAATCGAACGGCGGGTCGGTGTGCGCAGTTGCCTATGCCCCTCGAGGCATAGGCAACACGAATGAGGTGTACGCGTCGCTATGTGCGGGGTGACTGGGTCACTCCAGGTCGCTGGCCGCGTGGCGCTCCGCCACCTGGCTGGCTTCCTCGCCCCAGGTGCGGTTGATGCGGGTACCACGCTGCACCGCCGGGCGCTGGGCGATGGCTTCGGCCCAGCGCTGCACATTGGGGTATTCGTCCACCGCGAGGAACTCGGCCGCGCCGTACAGGTTGCCGCGCACCAGTTGGCCATACCAGGGCCAGACGGCGATGTCGGCGATGCTGTACACGTCGCCGCCCAGGTAGGCGTTTTCAGCCAGGCGCCGGTCGAGCACGTCGAGTTGGCGCTTGGCTTCCATGGTGAAGCGGTTGATCGCGTATTCGAACTTTTCCGGCGCGTAGACGTAGAAGTGGCCGAAACCACCGCCCAGATAAGGTGCGGCGCCCATCTGCCAGAACAGCCAGTTGAGGGTCTCGGTGCGTGCGACCAGGTCCTGGGGCAGGAAGGCGCCGAATTTTTCCGCCAGGTACAGCAGGATCGCGCCGGACTCGAACACCCGCACCGGCGGTTCGACGCTGCGGTCGAGCAGGGCGGGGATCTTCGAGTTGGGGTTGACCTGCACGAAGCCGCTGCCGAACTGGTCGCCTTCGCCGATACGGATCAGCCACGCGTCGTACTCGGCGCCGCCGTGGCCGAGGGCCAACAGTTCTTCCAGGAGGATGGTGACCTTGACCCCGTTGGGCGTGGCCAGGGAGTAGAGCTGCAGCGGATGCTTGCCGGTGGGCAGCGGCTTGTCGTGGGTGGCGCCGGCCACCGGGCGGTTGATGCTGGCGAACTGGCCACCGGAAGGGGCCTCGAAGGTCCAGACCTTGGGCGGGACATAAGGGGGCTTGCTCATTGAGATCTCCTGGAGGGCGCGATGCGGCCGGGTAAGGACGTGGACAGCCTTTCTATGCCATGGGTTCGCCGTGCAGGGCAAATGCAATGCGTGCCCGCAGCGGATGCATGGCGCCTACAGGGACCGCGCCGAGGCCGGAATCGGTGCGGTTGGCGCCTCTGGCTTTTTCGCCGGTTTCAGCCGCGATACCCCGAACAGCACCAGGACCAGCCCGGCCACCTGGTACAAGGAGATCGCCTCGCTGAGGATCAGCCATGAGGCCAGCATCGTCAGCACCGGCCCCAGGTTGCCCACCGCCGCCGTGTGCGTGGGCCCGAGGCGCTGGATCGCCAGCGCCACCCAGTAGATCGGCAGCACCGTGGAGAACAGCGCCATCAATGCTGCGTTGAGCCACACCGTGCCGGGCAGCTGCAGCAGCGGCGCGACATCGGCCACCAGCAGGTAGTGGGCCAGCACCATCAGCGAGGAGGCGGTGCCGCACAACCCGGCCAGGCGCATCGAATTCATGCGCTTGAGCATCATGCCGGTGCCCGAGTAGTACAGGGCATAGGTGACCGCGCTGGCGAACACCCACAGCGAGCCGACCAGCACCGCATTGCCGCCGCCCGAGGCGCCGATGTCGTGGACAAAGGCGATGCCCAGCCCCAGGTAGCACAGGCCCATGGCCGCCAGGGTGCGCAGGGTCGGGCGTTCGCGCTGGACGATGGCCTGGATCACCAGCACCAGGGTCGGGTAGGTGAACAGGATCAGCCGCTCGAGCCCGGCACTGATGTATTGCAGGCCGTAGAAGTCGAACAGGCTGGCCAGGTAGTAGCCGAACAGGCCAAGCAAGGCTACGCGCAGGCCGTCGCCGGCGCTCAGCGGCGCGCCGCCCTGGCCACGGCTGGCCCACACCAGCCAGGCGAACAGCGGCAGCGACAGGGCCATGCGCAGTGCCAGCAGGCTGATGGCGTCCACCGGGCCTGCGGCATAGGCAAGCTTGACGAAGATGGCCTTGAAACTGAAGCCCAGGGCTGCGAGTACGGCGTACAGGCTGCCGTTGGCAAGGGCGCGCTGGAGCGGGGCGGGCAGGCGGGTCATGGCGGGTCCGTGGCACAGAGGAAGTGTGGTTTATTCTGCGCAGAACACACCCGCGCTAGAATCGCTTTTTCTCGAACATGGCGTTCTGATTTGGAGAAGCCCTGATGCACTTCGACCTGGCCGACCTGCGGCTGCTCGCCGCCATTGCCGCCACCGGTAGCCTGAGCAAGGCGGCGGCCACCTTCCCGGTGGCGGTATCGGCCGCCAGCACCCGCCTGCGCCTGTTCGAAGCGCGCAGCGGGTTGACCCTGTTCCTGCGCAAGGCCGACGGTATGCAGCTGACCCCGGCCGGGCGCCTGGTGCTGGAGTCGGCGCGGGGCGTGCTGGGCGAGGCGCAGAAGCTGCAGGACACGCTGCGCGAACTCGCCGGCCAGCGGCGCATCACCCTGCACCTGGCGGCGTCCACCGTGACCAACAGCACCCTGTTGCCGGCCGTGCTCGGGCCGTTCCTGGCCGACTACCCGGAGGTGGACCTGCAACTGGTCGAGCACAAGAGCATCGATGTGCTGCGGGTGGTGCTGGCCGGGGAGTGCGAGATCGGCGTGTACGACGGCAACCTGGTCAACGAGGGCGTGGTGTCGCTGCCGTTTCGCACCGAGCGTCTGGTGCTGCTGGTGCCGCTCGATCACCCGTTGGCCGGGCGCGGCCAGCTGCGCCTGGCGGACGCGCTGGGCTTTCCCTTCGTCTGCCTGCCCGCCGAGCGTGCCATGCAGCGCTTTGTCGAGGAGCTGGCGATGAACCTGGCCATGCCGCTGAAGGTGCGGGTGCGCGCGCCCAGCTTCGAAGCCATCGCCCAACTGGTGGCCCAGCACGCGGGTATCGCCATGCTGCCGGAAACGGCGGCGCTGCGCGCCGAGCAGGAGCTGGCGGTGCGCCGTGTGGCGCTTGAGGAGCGTTGGGCGACCCTGGAACTGCGTATCTGTTTCCGTAGCTGGGAGGCGCTCAGCTCGCACGGGCGACAGCTGGTGAGCTTCCTCTCCGGGCAATGACAGGTGACTGTCGTCGAGTATTCGGATGAATTGGTTGGTCGTCCGAGCGCCATCATTTGGATATCATTTATGCCTGTGCAATGGCCCTTGAACGCATACAATCACCGTTCTGAACGGTAACCCAGATACAGGCCACTTCCACCCATGGCGTTCGACGCTTCCACCATGCTGACCCTCACCATCGCGCTGGCCGCGGCCGCCGCGCTTTATCTGGCCGTGGAGTGGCGCAGCGTGCGCGAGTCCTCGCTGCTGTGCTGGAGCGCCAGCTTCGCCACCATCAGCGTCGGTTCCTCGCTCGCCTTGCTGCGTGGCAGCGGATATCTGTTCATCGGTATCTGGTTCGCCAACGGCATGCTGGTGGCTGCACACTGGCTATTCCTGCTGGGGGTGTCACGCTTTACCGAAACCCGCCTGTCACGGCTCTGCTACCTGGCCCCGCTGGCCTGGCTGAGCCTGTTGCTGCTGCCGCAGTGGCCCACCTGGTCGAAGACCTTCCTGGTGGCCAACTCGCTGCTGGTCGCCGCGTTCACCCTGTACGCCAGCGCATTGTTGCGCCCGCACGGCAAGTCGTTCAGTGTCGGCGCGGTGCAGCTGCGCTGCATCCTGCTGCTGCACGGGCTGTTCTACCTGGCCAAGACGCTGCCGGCGCTGCTGCCGGGGACACTGATCGACCTGACCGCGTTTCGCGGGCAGATCATCCAGGTGTCGCTGGTGGAAGGGGCCATGGCGATCATGCTGATTGCCCTGTCGATGACCGGCACCGTGCGCTACCGCCGCGAGGAGCGCATCGAGCGCCTGGCCGCGCGCGATCCGCTGACCGCGCTGTACAACCGCCGTGCACTGGAAATGCGCGCGGCGAACCTGTTCAACGAGGTTTCCCCGGCAAACCCCGGGGCCTTGCTGCTGATCGACATCGACCACTTCAAGCTGGTCAACGACCTGCATGGGCATGCCGCCGGCGACCGCCTGCTGGTGGCCTTGAGCGAGATGATCCGGGCCATGCTGCCGGAGCGGGCGATCGCCGCACGGCTGGGCGGCGACGAGTTCGTGATCCTCCTGGCCGGGGCTTCGCGCGAAGCCATCCAGCGCCTGGCCGAGGCCCTGCGTCAGCAGTTCCAGGGCACCGCCGAACAGGCGTTCCGCACCCCCGAGGCGGTGACCCTGAGCATCGGCGCCAATCTGTTCGACCGCCCGCCGGCCAGCCTGGCGGCGTTGATCGAGCAAGGCGACGTGCTGCTGTACGCCTCCAAGCGCAGCGGGCGCAACAGCCTGCAACTGGTGGACGGGCTGCGCGGCTGAACTACTTGTTGTTGATGCACTGCGACTGCACCGCGTAGCGCACGGTGCGCAAGGTGCCCTGGCTGTCTTCGAAGGTCATCAGCCGTGGCACCACCTCGCAGGTGCGCGGGTCGCCCGATTGGCGCACGAGGCGGGCAACGTCGAGCTTCATGCCATAGCGGTAGTCGACGATCTCCGGCATGGGCTTCGCCCGCTTGGCCGCATAGGCCGCCACGGCCTGCTGGTGGTCCGCCAGCAGCTGTTCACTGTCCAGCCTGGAAAAGCCGCTGGCCTGGGTCGAGAGGGAAAGCGCCAGCAGGGCGGCGGTGAGGGTCGGTCGTAGCATGGTCGTGCCTCCGAAAAGTTCGTTTCGCAGACCACGCTAGCGATGCCCGGCCAACAGGGGCATGACGGCCGGGTTACAGATCTGAAAGCTGGGCGCGCACGCAGCTCCCCCCGCTGCGCATGACACGATTGTAATGCCCCCATCACCTTCCCGTTATCCGCCAGCAGCGAGCATCAGGCTCGGCCAATGGGGCTGGGTGCGTGCGCATCTGGCCAGACCAGGGAGGCTCCAGCGCCAGGGCCTGACAACAAGAACAGCCGCAATCGAAGGAGCAGTGGATGAAGAGCAATCCGACACTTTCCCTGGCCGCCCTGGTGGCGCTGGCCGGCTTCGGCCCGGCGGCCTGGGCCGCAGAAGAGCAGAAGGAAGGGTTCATCGAAGGCAGCCGCCTGAGCGTGCTCAACCGCAATTACTATTTCAATCGCGATCATCGCGATGGCCCGGCCCCCACCTACAACAGTGGCAAGGACAGCGGCAACGGCTACTCCGAGGCCTGGGCCCATGCCGTGATCACCCGCTTCGAGTCCGGTTTCACCCAAGGCACGGTGGGCGTCGGCGTGGACGCCTTCGCCATGCTCGGGCTCAAGCTCGACACCGGTGGCGGACGCAACGGTGGGCGCAGCTCGTTCGACGTGCTGCCGGTGGACCGCGATGGCCAGGCCCGCGATGAATACACCAAGCTCGGCGGCGCGGCCAAGGTGCGCCTGTTCGACACCGTGCTGCGGGTGGGCGATGTGTTCCCGGTCAACCCGGTGGTGGCGGCCGGCGACTCGCGGCTGTTGCCGGAAAGTTTTCGCGGCGTGACCCTGGAGAACACCAGTGTGCAAGGCCTGACGCTGCAGGCCGGGCGCCTGCACGCCATGAGCCAGCCGGTGTCCAGCGACTTGCGCGATAACTTCGTGACGTTCTACGGCGGCCCGGTGGATTCGCCGTGGATCGCCTACGGCGGTGGCGACTACGCGATCAACGAAAACGTCAGCGTCAGCCTGTTCGGCAGTCGCTTGAAGGATGTGTGGAACCAGTACTACGCCGGCACCAGCGTGACCTGGCCGTTGTCGGATGAGCTGGCGCTGATCGGCGGGTTCAATTTCTACAACGCCAGGGACGAAGGGCGTCAGCGCCTGGGCCAGTTCGACAACGACATCTGGAGCGCCAAGCTCGGCGTGCGCTACGGCGCCCATACCCTGGCCCTGACCCACCAGCGCAACAACGGCGACGACGACTTCGACTACCTGCGCCAGTCCGATTCGATCTTCCTCGACAATTCCATCCAGTACAGCGACTTCAACTCGCCGAAAGAGCGCTCATGGATGCTGCGCTACGACTTGAACATGGCCGCCTACGGTGTGCCGGGGCTGTCGTTCATGACCCGCTATGGCCGTGGCAGCGACGCCGACTACAGCCATGCCAACGCCTACTACATGCGCCGCGACAGCAACGGCGACCCGCTCACCGACCAGAAGCGCTGGGAGCGCGACATCGAGGTCAAGTACGTGGTGCAGACCGGCGCGGCCAAGGACCTGGCACTGCGCGTGCGCCAGGCCACCACCCGGGCGACAGCCTTCGAGTCGGACCTGGACGAGGTACGGGTGATCGTCGAGTACCCGTTATCGATTCTCTGATCGGCATCTGTTCGCCAGGTGAGGTGCGGGCCCCCTCGATATAGAGCGCCGCTCGCGCGGCGCATCGCCGGCAAGCCGGCTCCCACAGGGTTTACGCGTGCCCTGTGGGAGCCGGCTTGCCGGCGATGAGGTCCGTACGGGCAACGGCGGACGGTCAGTGGCCGAACGCTTTCAGGCTGCCCTTGCGGCTCGCTTCATAGGCTTCCCGCGCCATGGGTCGTGCCTGAGGGTTGCCCAGGTCTTCCATAGCCAGCCGGTGGGTTTCCGGTGCCAGGTAGGCGGCCAGCGCGCACACGCAGGTAATGAGGAACGCCAGCCCGCCGACCACCAGCGGGATATTGTCCGAGCCCGGCGGCGCGACTGCGGCGAACAACGCCGGCAGCATGGCAGTGATCATGGTGCCGAGGTTCTGCGCGATGGCCATGGCCGAGACCCGGTAGCGGGTGTGGAACAGCTCTGGGTAGAAGCTTGGGAACACCGCGTTGTAGCCCTGGTAGACCATGCCCCACATGATGATCGAGGCGGCGAAGGCCAGCGGCACGTTCTGGATGCTGATCGCATACAGGTAGACGAACGCCAGCAGGCCCGAGCCCAGGCAACCGGCGATCATGGTCGGGCGCCGGCCGATCCTGTCGCTGAGGTTGCCGACGAAGGGGATCACCAGCACCGCGACGATGTTGCCCACCACCGGGATCCACAGGTACACGCTCTTGTCAAAGCCGATGCCGTAGGCCGGCTGCACCGCGTAGGCCGCGCCGAAGATGGTGGCGACCACCGGGATCACGTTCATCAGCGCCATGAACATCACCAGCACCATGTGCTTCCAGCTGTGGCGGAAGGCCTCGCTGATCGGCGACTTGGCCACCTTGTCCTGTTTCTCTTCCCTAACGAAGGCCGGGGTCTCGTGGACCTCCTTGCGGATGATGAAGCCAGCCACCAGCACCAGCGCGCTCATCAGGAACGGAATGCGCCAGCCCCAGTCGTTGAAGGCCTCGCTGGGCATGAAGTAGGCCAGTGGCAGGAACACCGCGGCGGCCATCACCTGGCCGGCCTGCACACCTTGCAGGGTGTAGCTGGCGTAGTAACCACGCCGGCCGAACGGCGCGTGCTCCATGATCATCGAGCTGGCGCCGGAGATCTCGCCGGCCACGGCGAAGCCCTGGACCAGGCGCAGCAGGACCAGCAGTGCCGGGGCCAGCAGGCCGACATCGTGGTAGGTCGGCAGCAGGCCTACGGCCATGGTCGAAAGACCCATGAGGAACATGCACAGCAGCAGCACGTTCTTGCGCCCGCGGGTATCACCCCAGTGGCCAAGCACGAAGGCGCCCACCGGGCGCGCCAGGTAACCCACGCCGTAGGTGGCCAGCGAGGCGATGATGGCCATCTTCGGGTCGGCGGACGGGAAGAAGATCTGCGGGAAGATCAGCGCCGCGGCCTGGGCGTAGATGAAGAAGTCGTAGTACTCGAGGGCAGAGCCGATCCATCCGCTGGCGGTGGCTTTCTTGGCTTGGGAACTTGAGCGGGCCATGTTGTCTCCGTTGTTCTTGTCAGGGGCCGGATTGGTCAGCGCTTGAGGCGCGGGCAGGGGCTGTGTGGAGAAGACGAACGAGGCGGCGCGGATCGCAGGGCGAGCAAGGTGTGCATAGGTCGGTACCCGTTTTCTTGAACTTATTATGTGGTGACGTTGGGTATTGCAGCGCAGGTTCCGCCGAACGACCGGCGTGGCGGCGGGAAGGGGCGGCGGGCCTGCGACTGGTGTTCATGGTTGTTCACGGGGGTGGGTGACGCAATTCGCTGGAACGGGTTTTGTTCGGTAATCGAACAAAAACTAACTGTTCCGTACAAAGTTCGTTGCCGGGGCGACTTTACCTGCGAATAATCGATCGTGCCAGGCCTCACTCAATAACAAGGAATACCCGCCATGCACCGTTCGATTGCCACCGTTTCCTTGAGCGGCACCCTGCCGGAAAAGCTCGAAGCCATCGCCGCCGCCGGTTTCGACGGCGTCGAGATCTTCGAGAACGATCTGCTGTACTACGCCGGCAGCCCCCGCGAAGTGCGCCAGTTGTGCGCGGGCCTGGGGCTGGCCATTACCCTGTTCCAGCCGTTCCGCGATTTCGAGGGCTGCCGCCGCGACCGCCTGCGCAAGAATCTCGACCGCGCCGAGCGCAAGTTCGACCTGATGCAGGAGCTAGGCACCGACCTGGTGCTGGTGTGCAGTAATGTCCAGCCCGACGCCCTGGGCGACGAACAGTTGCTGGTGGACGACCTGCGCCTGCTCGCCGAACATGCCGGCGCGCGGGGCCTGCGCATCGGCTACGAGGCCCTGGCCTGGGGGCGCCACGTCAATACCTGGCAACAGGTGTGGAACCTGGTGCGCCAGGCCGACCACCCGGCAGTGGGGGTGATCCTCGACAGCTTCCATACGCTGTCGCTCAGGGGCGACCCCAGCGGCATCCGCGATATCCCTGGCGAGAAGATCTTCTTCGTGCAGATGGCCGATGCGCCGATCCTGGCCATGGATGTGTTGGAGTGGAGCCGGCACTTCCGCTGCTTCCCCGGCCAGGGGGAAATGGACCTGGCGGGCTTCCTGGCGCCGATCCTGGCCAGCGGCTATCGCGGCCCGTTGTCGCTGGAGATCTTCAATGACGGTTTCCGCGCGGCGCCACCCCGGCAGAACGCCGCCGATGGCCTGCGCTCGCTGCTGTACCTGGAGGAGAAGACCCGCCGCCAGCTCGAGCGCGAGGCGCGGGCGGTCGAGCCGGGCGTGCTGTTCGCGCCGCCGGCCGCCAGCCGCTACGACGGCGTGGAGTTCCTCGAATTCGCCGTCGACGAGGCGGTCGGCGCACGCCTGGGCGCCTGGCTCAAGCGCCTGGGCTTCGCCGAGGCCGGCGAGCACCGCAGCAAGGCCGTGCGTCTGCTGCGCCAGGGCGATATCAACATCGTCCTCAATGGTGAACCTTATTCGTTCGCCCACAACTTCTTCGAAGCCCATGGCCCGTCACTGTGCGCCACGGCCTTGCGGGTCAACGCTGGCCAGGACGCCCTGCAGCGCGCCATGGCCTACCGTGGCCAGCCGTTCCGCGGCCTGGTCGGCCCCAACGAGCGCGAGATCCCGGCGGTGCGCGCACCGGACGGCAGCCTGTTGTACCTGGTGCAGCCCGACGGCAACGGCCAGACCCTCTACGACAATGATTTCCGCCTGGACCCGACAGCCCGCGCCAGTGGTGGCCTCAAGCGAATCGACCACATGGCCCTGGCGTTGCCGGCCGAGGCGCTGGACAGCTGGGTGCTGTTCTACAAGAGCCTGTTCGACTTCACCGCCGACGACGAGATGGTGTTGCCCGACCCCTATGGCCTGGTCAAGAGCCGTGCCCTGCGCAGCCACTGCGGCACCCTGCGGCTGCCACTGAACATCTCGGAAAACCGCAACACCGCCATCGCCCATGCCCTGGACAGTTATCGCGGCTCGGGCGTGCACCACGTCGCCTTTGACTGTGACGACATCTTCCGCGAGGTGGCCAGGGCCAAGGAAGCCGGCGTGCCGTTGCTGGAAATCCCGCTGAACTACTACGACGACCTGGCGGCGCGCTTCGACTTCGATGACGAGTTCCTCAGCGAGCTGGCGTATTACAACGTGCTGTACGACCGCGATGCCCAGGGCGGCGAGCTGTTCCACGTGTACACCGAGCCGTTCGAAGGGCGGTTCTTCTTCGAGGTCCTGCAGCGCAAGGGCGGCTATGCCGGCTATGGCGCGGCCAACGTGGCGGTGCGCCTGGCAGCGATGGCCAAGGCGCGCAGCGGGGCAGGGCGCAAGGTGGTGTTGTGAGCGAGGCCCTTGGCCGGCGACGGCGCCTCTAGGCCAAACCTGACCACCCGACCAACACCGCGCTTCCCAGCATCGCCCGGCTCACGGATAATCGCCCGGATTACTACAACGAGCCTGTGAGTCGGTATGAGTGATTCGGTCGTCAAGCCTGAAGTCGAAGGCCTGCGCAAGACGCGCAAGAACAATCCGGAAAAGACCCGCGAGAACATTCTCCAGGCCGCCATCACCGAGTTCGTCCAGCAGGGCCTGGCGGGCGCCCGGGTCGATGCCATTGCCGAGCGCACCGCCACCTCCAAGCGCATGATCTACTACTACTTCGGCAGCAAGGAGCAGTTGTACGTCGAGTGCCTGGTCAAGCTCTACGGCGACATTCGCAAGACCGAGCACAGCCTGGACCTCGACTCGCTGGCGCCCGAGCAGGCGATCCAGCGCCTGGTGGAGTTCACCTTCGACCACCACGCCAACAACGTCGATTTCGTGCGCATTGTCTGCACCGAGAACATCCACTACGGCGAGTACGTCAAGCAGTCGCCGGTGATCCGCGAGATGAGCAGCATGGTGCTCGACGCGCTGGGCAAGATTCTCGCCCGTGGCGTTGCCCAGGGCGTGTTCCGCCCCGGCATCGAAGTGATCGACCTGCATATGCTGATGAGCTCGTTCTGCTTCTACCGGGTGTCCAACCGCCATACCTTTGGCGACATCTTCCAGATCGACCTGTCCGACGAGCAGGTCAAGCAGCGTCACAAGCAGGTAATCTGCGAGGCGGTGAT
>NZ_JBOBDQ010000075.1:0-22784 GCF_050586565.1 Pseudomonas sp. WC1 | reverse complement strand
AAATCGACGCTAAGCCTAGCCGGAACCGCATAAACCAGGCGACAACGCCAGTTCCTTTCCCAACTACCCTTGTAGACCGTCATCTCTACCCCCATATTGGGGCGACTGACGCGTGAAGGAATCCATCTTGAGCGACCTCCTCAACCGCCGCCTGAGCCTGCTCGGCGACAATATCGACCTGCTCAAGCAGTGCCTGCACGGCATTGAGCGCGAATGCCTGCGCGTGACCAAAGAAGGTCGCCTGGCCCAGACCCCACACCCCGAAGCACTGGGTTCGGCGCTGACCAACGAGCAGATCACCACCGACTATTCCGAGTCGCTGCTGGAGTTCATCACCCCAGCCCTGGCGGACCCGGCCAAGGTGCTCGAAAGCCTCGAACAGACCCACCGCTTCGTCTACAGCAAACTGGGCGACGAACTACTGTGGAGCCCGTCGATGCCCTGCGCGTTGCCGGCCGAAGAAGACATCCCGATCGCCGAGTACGGCAGCTCGAACATCGGCAAGCTCAAGCACGTGTACCGCAAGGGCCTGGCCTTGCGTTACGGGCGCACCATGCAGTGCATCGCCGGCATCCATTACAACTTCTCGCTGCCCGAGGCGCTGTGGCCGCTGTTGCGCGATGCCGAAGGCGGCGAGCAGGACGACCGCGACTACCAGTCCTCGGCCTATATAGCGCTGATCCGCAACTTCCGCCGCTACAGCTGGCTGCTGATGTACCTGTTCGGCGCGTCCCCGGCCCTGGACAAAGGCTTCCTGCGCGGCCGCCCGCACCAGCTCGAAGAGCTTGACGCCGAAACACTGTACCTGCCCTATGCCACCAGCCTGCGCATGAGCGACCTGGGCTACCAGAGCAACGCCCAGGCGGGCCTGACGCCCTGCTACAACAACCTGGCCAGCTACACCGATAGCCTGCGCAAGGCCGTCGGCACGCCCTACCCGCCCTATGTCGAGGTCGGCACGCACGTCGATGGCGAGTGGGTGCAGTTGAACACCAACATCCTGCAGATCGAGAACGAGTACTACTCAAATATCCGCCCCAAGCGCGTCACCTACACCGGCGAGCGGCCGATCCAGGCCCTGACCTCGCGCGGCGTGCAGTACGTGGAAGTGCGCTGCCTGGACATCAACCCGTTCCTGCCAGTGGGCATCGACCTGACCGAAGCCCGTTTCCTCGACGCCTTCCTGCTGTTCTGCGCCCTCGAAGAGAGCCCGCAACTGGACAACGGCGAGTGCGGCCAGTGCACCGACAACTTCCTCACCGTGGTCAAGGAAGGTCGGCGCCCGGGCCTGGAGCTGCGCCGTGACGGCCAACCGGTCGCACTGAAGCAATGGGCAAGCGAACTGATCGGCCGGATCGGCCGGCTGGCCAAGCTGCTCGACCGTGCCCAGGGTGGCAATGACCACGCCAAGGCCCTGGAGGTACAGCAGGCCAAGGTCGAAGACCCCGAGCTGACGCCATCGGCCCAGGTGCTGGCGCGCATGACCGAACATGACGAGAGCTTCGTCCAGTTCTCCCTGCGCCAAAGCCGCCTGCACGCCGAGAGCTTCCGCGAGCAGCCACTGAGCAGCGCGCAGCAACAAGCCTTCGAAACCCTTGCTCGTGAATCGATCGCCAAGCAGTCCGAGCTGGAACAGGAAGAAGTCGGCGACTTCGACCTGTTCGTCGGTGCCTACCAGGCCAGCATCCTGGCAATCAGCAACTGATGAACCGCACCGCCACCCCGCGCAAGCCACGCGCCAGCAGCCAGGCCAGGATCGAAGCGATCCTCGCCGCCGCGCGCGAGCTGCTGGCAGGCCAAGGGGTGGCGGGGTTGTCGATCTACAGCGTGGCCGAACGGGCGCAGATCCCGCCATCGTCGGTGTATCACTTCTTCGCCAGCGTGCCGGCCTTGCTGGAGGCGCTGACCGCCGACGTGCATCGGGCTTTTCGCGAAGCCTTGAGCGCACCGATCGACAGCGCGGCGTTCAGCACCTGGCATGGCCTGTCGCGGCTGATCGAGCAGCGCATGCTCGACATCTACAACGAGGACGCCGCGGCGCGGCAGCTGATCCTCGCCCAGCATGGTTTGAGCGAAGTGGTCCAGGCTGATCGCCAGCATGATCTGGAACTGGGCGAATTGATGCACCAACTGTTCGACCGGCATTTTCAGTTGCCAGCGATGCCGAGGGATGTGCACGTGTTCGCCCTGGCGATGGAACTGAGCGACCGGGTGTATGCCCGCTCGATGCAGCTGCATGAGGCGATCACGCCACGCATGGCGGAGGAAGGGATGCGCGTGTTCGAGGCGTATCTGGGGCTGTATCTGCCGCCTTATCTGGCCAAGCGCTGACCCTGAGCCCTGCAAATATCCTGTAGGAGCGGCTTTAGCCGCAATGCAGCCAACGCGATGTCTGGCACCCGCTCTGCGGGTGATCGCGGCTAAAGCCGCCCCTATAAGGTACCGTGCAAGACTTCAGAGCTTGGCGATAGACACCTCGGTCGATTTCACGAAGGCGATCACCTCGCTGCCCACCTGCAACTCGAGCTCCTTCACGGAACGGGTGGTAATAACCGAGGTAACGATGCCAGAGGCGGTCTGCACGTCGATTTCCGACAGTACCGGGCCTTCGAGGATTTCCTTCACGGTGCCTTTGAACTGGTTGCGAACGTTGATGGCTTTGATGGTCATGGCGTCATTCCTTTTTGCGGTTTCGGGGATTCAATGAGCCCAGCGCAACTGCGTGGGCAACGGGGCGACAGGTTCCGGATCGGGCGGCGTGCCCGGGACGGAGAGAACACGGTTGAGCACTTCGCTTTCCAGCGCCGCCAAGCGGTGCGAACCCCGCACCCGGGGTCGCGGCAGGTCGATGACCAGGTCCAGGCCGACGGCGCCGTCTTCGATCAGGATCACCCGGTCGGCCACGGCGACGGCTTCGCTGACGTCGTGGGTGACCAGCAGCACGGTGAAACCGTGCTGGCGCCACAGGCGCTCGATCAGTTGCTGCATCTCGATACGGGTCAGGGCGTCCAGCGCGCCCAAGGGCTCATCCAGCAGCAGCAGACGCGGCTGATGAATGAGCGCCCGGGCCAGGGCCACCCTCTGTATCTGGCCACCGGACAAGGCTGCCGGCCACTCATTGGCGCGATCGACCAGGCCGACCGCCTCCAGGGCTTCCAGGGCGCGTGGCCGCCAGTTGCCGGACAACCCCAGGCCAACGTTGTCGATCACCTTCTTCCAGGGCAGCAGGCGCGCGTCCTGGAACATCAGCCGGGTATCCTCGCGGGCCTCGGCAAGCGCTGCGGCGCCCGCCAGCAATTGGCCGCCACTGGGCTGGTCGAGCCCGGCCAGCAGGCGCAACAAGGTGCTTTTACCGCAACCACTGCGACCAACGATGGCGACGAACTGGCCAGCCGGAATGTGCAGATCGATCCCGCGCAGCACTTCGCGCTGGCCGAACGTACGACGCAGGTCCCTGGCCGCCAGGGGGATGCCACGCAGCAGGCGTGGCGGTTGTGCCTTGAGTACCGTCATCACGCGCCCTCCTTCTTCGCCACCTGGTAGGCCGGGTGCCAACGCAGCCACACACGCTCCAGGCCGCGGGCGGCCAGGTCGGCGAGCTTGCCGAGCACCGCGTACAGGACGATGGCCAGCACCACCACGTCGGTCTGCAGGAATTCGCGGGCGTTCATCGCCAGATAGCCGATACCGGCATTGGCCGAGATGGTCTCGGCGACGATCAACGTCAGCCACATGAAACCCAGGGCGAAACGCACGCCGACCAGGATCGAAGGCAGCGCCCCCGGCAGGATCACCTGACGGAACAGCGCGAAGCCCGACAGCCCGTAGCTGCGCGCCATCTCCACCAGCGCCGGATCGACATTGCGGATCCCGTGATAGGTGTTCAGGTAGATGGGGAACAGCGTCCCCAGGGCCACCAGGAAAATCTTTGCCGACTCGTCGATGCCGAACCACAGGATCACCAGCGGGATCAGCGCCAGGTGCGGCACGTTGCGGATCATCTGCACCGAACTGTCGAGCAGGCGCTCGCCCCAGTTCGACAGGCCGGTGATGAAGCCGAGCAACAGGCCTAGACTGCCGCCGATCACGAAGCCCAGGCCGGCACGCCAGCCGCTGATGGCCAGGTGGGTCCAGATCTGGCCACTGCGCACCAGCTCGACGCCGGCGCTGACCACCGCGCTCGGCGCCGGCAGGATGCGGGTCGACAGCCAGCCTGCGCTGACCGCCAACTGCCATACCGCCAGCAGCAGGATCGGCAGGGCCCACGGCGCCAGGCGCTTGGACCAGGTGGTGGTGGATGCACGACTCATGGCACCGGCCCTCAGCTCTGCGACACGGACTTGGGCAGGATGTCGTTGGCGACCATTTCACCGAACGGGCTTACGTAGCCACCGGTTTTCGGCTGCTCCGGGCGCTGCACGTCCAGATGCGGGAACAGCAGCTCGGCGACGCGGTACGACTCTTCGAGGTGTGGATAGCCCGAGAAGATGAAGGTATCGATGCCAAGATCGGCGTATTCCTTGACCCGCGCCGCGACGGTCGGGCCATCGCCCACCAACGCGGTGCCGGCACCGCCACGCACCAGGCCGACACCGGCCCACAGGTTAGGGGCCACTTCGAGCTTGTCGCGCTTGCCACCGTGCAGGGCGGCCATGCGCTGCTGGCCGACCGAGTCGAAGCGCGCGAGCGACGCCTGGGCGCGGGCGATGGTGTCGTCGTCCAGGTGCGAGATCAGCCTGTCGGCGGCAGCCCAGGCCTCCTCGTTGGTTTCCCGTACAATCACGTGCAAGCGAATGCCGAAGCGCACCTCACGGCCCTGGGCGGCCGCTTTCTCACGTACCGCAGCAATCTTCTCGGCCACCGCGGCCGGCGGCTCGCCCCAGGTCAGGTACAGCTCGACCTGCTCGGCGGCCAAGTCCTGGGCAGCGTCAGACGAGCCACCGAAGTACAGCGGCGGGCGCGGCTGCTGGATCGGCGGGTAGAGCAGCTTGGCGCCTTTCACCTGGATATGCTTGCCGTCGTAGTCGACCGTTTCGCCTTCGAGCACCTTGCGCCAGATACGGGTGAATTCCACCGACGCCTCATAGCGTTCCTGGTGGTTCAGGTGCAGGCCATCACCGGCCAGTTCGTCCGGATCGCCACCGGTCACCAGGTTGAACAATGCACGGCCGTTGGACAGACGATCCAGGGTGGCGGCCTGGCGTGCAGCCACGGTCGGCGAGATGATCCCTGGGCGCAGGGCCACCAGGAACTTCAGGCGCTCGGTCACCGGGATCAGCGACGCGGCCACCAGCCAGGAGTCCTCGCAGGAACGTCCGGTGGGGATCAGCACGCCGCCAAAACCCAGGCGGTCGGCGGCCTGGGCGATCTGGCTCAGGTAGCCGTGATCGACGGCGCGGGCGCCTTCGCTGGTGCCCAGGTACTTGCCGTCACCATGGGTAGGGAGGAACCAGAAAATGTTAAGGCTCATTGGAGTTGTCTCCTCAAGGGTGGCTCATGCCGGGGGGACGCCCCGCGCAGGCGAAACGTTCAAGGCGCACTGGCGACCTTGGCCGGGGGTGTCCAGATCACGTCCTTGATGCTCAAGGGCTTGGGAATCAGCTTCAGGGCCTGGAAGGTGTCGGCAATCTTCTGCTGTGCGGCGATCACTTCCGGGGTCAGCGGCGCGGCTCCATAGCCTTGGCGCTTGACCGAAGTCAGGGTGATGTCGGCTGGCAGGCCGAGCAGCGGCGCAACCTGGTCGGTGACCTGCTGCGGATTGGCCTGGGACCAATCGCCCACGGCGCGCACTTCTTCAACCAGGGTGTTGATCACCGCCGGGTGCTGGGTGGCATAGCTGCGGGTGGCGAGGTAGAACTGGTGATTGTCGACCAGATCCTTGCCGTCACGCAGGGTGCGTGCCTGCAGCTGTTGCTCGGCGGCGGCCTGGTACGGGTCCCAGATCACCCAGGCATCGACACTGCCGCGCTCGAAGGCGGCGCGGGCATCGGCAGGGGGCAGGTAGACAGGCTGGATATCGGTGTACTGGAGACCGGCGTCTTCCAGGGCACGCACCAGCAGATAATGCACGTTGGAACCCTTGTTGAGGGCGACTTTCCTGCCCTTGAGTTCCTTCACCGACTGGATCGTCGAGCCCTTCGGCACCAGGATCGCCTCGCTGTGCGGGGCTGGCGGCTCATAGGCGACGTAGAGCAGATCGGCGCCCGCGGCCTGGGCAAACACCGGCGGCGTTTCGCCGGTCACGCCAAAGTCGATGGAGCCGACGTTGAGCCCTTCGAGCAGCTGTGGACCGCCGGGGAACTCGGTCCATTGCACGTCGATGCCCTGTTCCTTCAGGCGCTTTTCCAGCGAGCCCTTGGCCTTGAGCAGCACCAGGGTGCCGTATTTCTGGTAACCGATACGCAGGCTCTCGGCCTGGGCTTGGCTGATGGCGCCGAAGGACACAGCCGCCGCGAACAGGGCGACCAGACCACGACGCAAGAAGACTGTGCGCATGGCGCTCTCCTGTGCGAGTTGGGTTCGGGTAGCACCTGCTTGCCTCGTTGACGGGCGAGTAAGGTGGGGACAGCGATGGAGCGGTCAAGCCTGGTTCAGATACTCCAGCGGGCACTGATCAGGCGTTCGTTGAGCACGCCGGGGGCGACTGGTTGGGGCCGGCGCGCCATGGCGCTGTGGAATGTTTCCAGCGAATCCTGCAGGCGCTGCTCCAGGGCAGCGACCAGCTGCGCGGGCCTGGCGCCCTCACCGTAGGCAATCTGGCTGTCGTCGGCGAAGATCCCTTGCAGGGTCTCCTGCGCCTTGAGGGCCGACAGCACGGGCTTGAGCGCGTAGTCCACGGCCAGCATATGGGCGATGCTGCCACCGGTTGCGATCGGCAACACTACCTTGTGTTCCAGGGCCCGCTCGGGCAGCAGGTCGAGCAAGGTCTTCAAGGCCCCGGCGAAGGACGCCTTGTACACCGGGGTGGCCACCACCAGGCCGTCGGCCTGGGCTACAAGTTCGTTGAAGTGGCGCACCTGCGGGCTGTCGAAACGGGCATGCAGCAGATCTTCGGCGGGAAACTCACGCACCTGGAAGGTCACCACTTCGACGCCACGCTCTTGCAGCCAGTCGCGCGAGCGTTCTAGCAGCACGCCGGAGCGTGAACGAAGACTGGGGCTACCACCGACAGAGACAACCAGCATTGAAAGCGCTTCCTTCGATTCGATTGCAGGGCCGCGAGGGGTTGTCCCCGCTGGATGTAACGACATTAACAGCTCGTCACATATACCTATAAATCATATTTTTTCATTTGTTTATTCCATTTATGAATTTCGGATTTGTTGTAGCCACGCAATAAAAAAGGGCCGTCGAAACGGCCCGAAGATCCCTGCTTGGCTAAGAGCAATGCAACGAGGAATGCTTCAGCGATTGGGTTGCGGGGTCAGCCGCAGATAGGGTTTCACCGCCCGATACCCTTTCGGGAAACGACGTTTGATTTCATCTTCGTCCTTGAGCGAAGGCACGATCACTACCTCATCGCCGTCCTGCCAGTTGCCCGGCGTGGCGACCTTGTAGTTGTCGGTCAGCTGCAGCGAGTCGATCACCCGCAGGATCTCGTTGAAGTTGCGCCCGGTACTGGCCGGATAGGTAATGGTCAGGCGCACCTTCTTGTTCGGGTCGATGACGAACAGCGAGCGCACGGTCAGGGTGTCGCTGGCATTGGGGTGGATCAGGTCGTACAGGTCGGAAACCTTGCGGTCGGCATCGGCGATGATCGGGAAGTTGACCACGGTGTTCTGGGTCTCGTTGATATCGTCGATCCACTTGTGGTGCGAGTCCACCGGGTCCACCGACAGGGCGATGGCCTTGACCCCGCGCTTGGCGAAATCATCCTTGAGCTTGGCGGTCAGGCCCAGTTCGGTGGTGCACACCGGGGTGAAATCGGCCGGGTGGGAGAACAGCACGCCCCAGCTGTCGCCCAGCCATTCGTGGAAACGGATCTTGCCGGCGCTGGAATCCTGTTCGAAATCGGGGGCGATATCGCCGAGTTTGAGGCTCATGGAAGCGGCTCCTGTGCTGTGTCTGGCCTTGTGGGTTCAATGTGCCTGCTTCCGAATCAAAATAAAAAGAATAAATATCGATTTATTTATAACCATATTGCATACGGAATCGCAGGCACAAAAAAGCCTCGCACTAGGCGAGGCTTTCTTTGTGCAGCTACGACTTACATGAAGGCGTAAGTGTAGTTGACGATGAAGCGAGTCTGGTCTTGGTCGGCGCTGCTTTCACCAGCGCCACGATAGACGCCCTGACGGAGGCTGAAGCCCAGACCTTTGAGGGTACCCTGCTGAATGGTGTAGTCGACGCGAGCATCACGTTCCCATTCATTGTAGGTGCCGTTACCCGACTTGTTGCGGATGTCATCACCACGCAGGTAGGACACCGATGCCTTCAGGCCCGGTACACCCAGGGCAGCGAAGTCGTAGGAGTACTGACCAAAGGTGGTGTTCTCGCCAGCACGGGCAAACTGGTTGATCATGCTGTCGGTAAACAGGTAGAAGCTGGAGCCGCCAGCGCCTTCAGGACGGTTGTTGCCGTCGCGCACAGCGCCTTGGTTCAGCCAGACGAAGCCGCCGTCATCGCCGATCTGCTGGTGACCCAGCAGGAACGCGTGACCACCCAGGGTGTAGGTGAACATGGCCGACCAAGTCTTGTTGTCGACCTTGCCGGCGTTCTTGGCGTAACCGCCGTTGTTGTCGAAGGCGTAGGTGCCGACGTCGCCGTTTTTGCCGTCGCTGCTGCTGTCGAAGTAGCGCAGGTCGGTTTTGAACGATTGATTGTCAGCGATCTTAAAGACGTGCGTGGCACCCAGGAAGTGCTGCTTGTAGAAGTCTTCGAGATTCGAGTAGTAGTACTGCAGGGTCAGGTCCGGAGTGAGTTTGTAGTCCAGACCGCCGTAGCGGAACTTGTTGCTGTCGGCAAAGGCACCGGAAACCGACAGGCCGGTGCGGTTGCTCGAAGCACGGCCCATCGCGTGGGTCAGCTGACCGGCGTTGATGGTCAGGTTGTCGATTTCCTTCGAGGTGATGGTGCCGCCTTCGAAGGTTTGCGGCAGCAGACGACCGTCGTTGCTGACCAGGATCGGCAACATTGGAGCCAGTGCGCTACCGAAATGCGCTTCGGTCTTGGAGAAGCGAGCCTTGGCGTTACCACCGATGCGGGCCCACTGGCTTACCGAGGAGCCATTGCTATCATCCGGAAGGAAGCCGCTCTTGTGGTAGCCCTTGCCACCATCCAGGTGGATACCCCATACGGCTTGGGCATCGACACCAAAACCAACGGTACCTTCGGTAAAACCAGAAATGTAGTCGAGCTTGAAACCTTGGCCGGTTTCACGCTGATCCGGGCGTTTGAAGTTGGTAGAGGCGCTTGGATGGGCCTCACGGTTATTGTTGTCGAAGTACATGGTGCGCGAGCTCAGGGACAGCTTGCTGTCCTCGACGAAACCTGCAGCGCCTGCTTGTTGGGCGAGAACCCCCAGTGCCACGGCCAGAGCCAGGCTGGACTTGTACATGTTTTGCTCCTCTACGTTCTAATTTTTGTGCGTCTCAAGCGGCGGAGTCTGCTGCCCCACTCACCCGGATTGGCGATTTAGCACCAAAGCGTGACCGCCTAGTCAATCACTAACGATCGATTCGCGACTTTGGTCTAACCCGCCGACCTGCGCTACAGGATAATGACAATCCTATAAATCCAAAATGACCGTTTTATGAATCTGTAAGATTTTTACGGAATAACATCGGAACCATTCCTACGAATCGTTGTATCGACGCCGTCAATCATACCTTTAGGTTATGTGCAAACGTTTGCAAGGGTGGCGACCAACGGCCTCCCGTCGGAACCGATCAAGCGTAGCTAGCTTGGGGGATTCCGCCACTGGCACCGCCGCCCCACACGGACGGAGGTCAGAGCGATTGGCTTTTAAGCTAATTCTAAAAAGTTATTTATTTCATGTTTCTTAGATCATCTAGTCTTCTCGCCATCTATCCCGAATGCCTGACGAGAGGTTCAACCATGATCCCGCATGCTCCGCTGCGCCTGTTCGCCGCCCTGACCCTCGCCAGTGCCAGTTGGCTGGCCCAGGCCGCCGACCTGACCGTCGCCTACCAGACCACCGTCGACCCGGCCAAGGTGGCCCAGGTCGATGGCACCTATGAAAAGGACAGCAAGGCCAGCATCGACTGGCGCAAGTTCGACAACGGCGCCGATGTGATCACCGCCGTCGCCTCGGGCGACGTGCAGATCGGCTACCTCGGCTCCAGCCCGCTGGCCGCCGCCGCCACCCGCAAATTGCCTGTGGAAACCTTCCTGATCGCCACCCAGATCGGCGCCGGTGAAGCCCTGGTTGCCCGCGACAGCATCAAGACCCCCCAGGATCTGGTCGGCAAGAAAGTCGCCGTGCCGTTCGTTTCCACCGGCCACTACAGCCTGTTGGCCGCACTGAAGAGCTGGAACATCGACCCGTCGAAAGTGCAGATCCTCAACCTCGCGCCACCGGCGATCATCGCCGCCTGGAAACGCGGCGACATCGACGCCACCTACGTCTGGGACCCGGCCCTGGGCGTGGCCAAGGAGAACGGCAAGGTGCTGATCACCTCCGGCGAGCTGGCCGAGAAAGGCGCGCCGACCTTCGATGCCTGGATCGTGCGCAAGGACTTCGCCGCCAAGCACCCGGAGATCGTCAAGTCGTTCGCCAAGGTCACCCTCGACGCCTACGCCGACTACCGCAAGGACCCGCAAGCCTGGCTGGCCGACAAGGACAACGTCGCCAAACTGGTCAAGTTGTCCGGTGCCAAGCCCGCCGATATTCCGGTACTGCTGCAGGGCAACGTCTACCCACTGGCCGCCGACCAGGCCAATGCCCTTGGCGCACCGACCACCCAGGCGCTGACCGACACCGCCACCTTCCTCAAGCAGCAGGGCAAGGTCGATGCCGTGCTGCCGGACTACGCGCCCTACGTCAGCGCCCAGTACCTGCCCAACTGATCCGGAGCCCGTCATGGCCTTGCTCGAGCTGGAGCGCATCAGCGCACAGTACCCCGGCGCCACCACCCCGGTGCTGGCCGATATCAACCTGAGCCTGGGTCCGCGCCAGCTGCTGGTGGCCCTCGGGCCTTCCGGCAGCGGCAAGACCTCGCTGCTCAATCTGATCGCCGGCTTCGTCGCTCCCAGCGGCGGGCGCATCACCCTCGATGGCGCACCGGTGCAAGGCCCGGGCGCCGAGCGCGGCGTGGTGTTCCAGGACGATGCGCTGCTACCCTGGCAGAACGTGCTCGGCAACGTCGCCTTCGGCCTGGAACTGGCTGGCGTGCCGCGTGCGCAGCGTGAAGCCAAGGCGCGAGAGATGCTGGCGCTGGTAGACCTGGCCGGCTTCGGCGAGCGGCGTGTGTGGCAATTGTCCGGCGGGCAGAAACAACGTGTCGGCCTGGCCCGGGCGCTGGCCGCCGACCCACGGGTGCTGTTGATGGACGAACCGTTCGGCGCCCTCGATGCCTTTACCCGCGAACAGATGCAGGAGCTGCTGCTGCAGGTCTGGCAGCGCACCGCCAAGCCAGTGTTCCTGATCACCCACGACATTGAGGAAGCGGTGTTCCTCGCCACCGAGCTGGTGCTCCTTGCGCCCAATCCGGGGCGTGTGGTCGAACGCCTGCAACTGGACTTCGGCCAGCGCTACGCCGCTGGCGAGTCGGCCCGGGCGATCAAATCCGATCCACGCTTCATCGAAACCCGCGAGCACGTGCTGGCGCGGGTGTTCTCGCAACGTCAGGAGTCCGCATGAGCAGCATCGAATTGCCGGCCGCCGCCAAGCAGGCCCCCCGGACGCCACCTGTCGTGAAAACCCGCAAGCCCTTGCCGACCCGCTGGATCAGCGCCCTCACCCTGGCCTCGCTGCTGTTGGTGTGGTGGCTGGTTACCACCGCCGGCTGGATCGAGCCGCTGTTCCTGCCCTCGCCCGCCGATATCCTGGCCAAGGGTTGGACGCTGCTCACCCAGGGCTACATGGACGCCAGCCTGTGGCAGCACCTGGGCGCGAGCCTGGGGCGCATCGGCCTGGCGCTGCTGGCCGCCACCCTGACCGCCATCCCGGTAGGCATCGCCATCGGCTACAACCGCGTGGCCCGCGGCATCCTTGATCCGCTGATCGAGTTCTACCGACCGATTCCACCACTGGCCTACCTGCCGCTGATCGTCATCTGGTGCGGCATAGGCGAGCTGTCGAAAGTGCTTTTGATCTACCTGGCGATCTTCGCCCCGATTGCCATCGCTACCGCCACCGGCGTGCGCACCGTCGACCCCGCCAAGCTGCGCGCGGCGCAGTCGCTGGGCGCCAGCAAAATCCAGCTGATCCGCCATGTGATCCTGCCCAGTGCACTGCCCGACATCCTCACCGGCATCCGCATCGGCCTCGGCGTGGGCTGGTCGACGCTGGTGGCCGCCGAGCTGATCGCCGCCACCAGTGGCCTGGGCTTCATGGTGCAGTCGGCAGCGCAGTTCCTGGTCACCGATGTGGTGGTCCTGGGGATCCTGCTGATCGCCCTGATCGCCTTCGCCCTGGAGATGGGCCTGCGCGCCCTGCAGCGCAAGCTGGTGCCCTGGCACGGCCAGAGCCATTGACCACCGAATGACCACGCCGGCAACCCGGCACCTGCAACGAGAAACCACATGAGCCTGACCGTTACCCCCTTGAGCCCGGCACTGGGCGCGCAGATCAGCGGCGTGGACATCAGCCGCGACATCACTGCCGAACAGCGTGACGCCATCGAGCAGGCGCTGCTCGAACACCAGGTGCTGTTCTTCCGCGACCAACCGATCACCCCCGAGCAGCAGGCGCGCTTCGCCGCCCGCTTCGGCGACCTGCATATCCACCCGATCTATCCCAATGTGCCGGAGACACCGCAGGTGTTGATCCTCGACACCGCAGTTACCGATGTGCGCGACAACGCCGTATGGCACACCGACGTGACTTTCCTGCCGACCCCGGCGCTGGGCGCGGTGCTCAGTGCCAAGCAGCTGCCGTCCTATGGTGGCGATACCCTGTGGGCCAGCGGCATAGCTGCGTTCGAGGCGCTGTCGGCGCCACTGCGCGAGATGCTCGACGGCCTGACCGCCACCCATGACTTCACCAAGTCGTTCCCGCTGGAACGCTTCGGCACCACGCCCGAGGACCTGGCACGCTGGGAGGCGACCCGGCGCAACAACCCGCCGCTGTCGCATCCGGTGGTGCGCACCCATCCGGTCAGCGGACGCAAGGCGTTGTTCGTCAATGAGGGGTTCACCACGCGGATCAACGAACTGAACGAACTGGAGAGCGAGGCGCTGCTCAAGCTGCTGTTCGCCCATGCGACGCGGCCAGAGTTCAGCATTCGCTGGCGTTGGCAGGAAAATGACGTGGCGTTCTGGGACAACCGCGTGACGCAGCACTTTGCGGTGGATGACTACCGCCCCAGCCGGCGGGTGATGCATCGGGCGACCATCCTGGGGGATGCACCGTTCTGAAAGATCCGGGGAGGCCGTTGGCCTCCTTTCGCTGGCAAGCCAGCTCCCACAGGTTTTGCCACAACCCTGTGGGAGCGTCCCCAGCGTTCTACCTGACCAGGTGCAGGTACTGCATGTGCCGCTCGTACTGGTCGAGGATGTCGTTGATGATCTGTTCCTTGCTGTAGCCCACCAGGTCGTAGTTCTGGCTGCCCTCGGACAGATGCACCTCCGCACGGTAGTAGCGGCGGTTCTTCAAGTCCTGGGTGCCCAGCCCGCCCAAGGCGAACGATGGCGTGAAGTAGCCGCGCATCTGCACCTGGTAGATGAACGGCTGCTCCTCGCCATGGCCGATCTTCAGGCTGACGTTGTCATGGCTCGGGTCGTCCTGGGTGATCAACACCAGGCCCTTCTGCTCGAACACCTCGCGCACCTCGGCGATGGCCGGGCGCACCACGTCGTCCATGAAGCGATACACCTCGTCCCGAGACGGGAAGTGCACCGCCTGGCTCAGGCGTTGGCGCCAGCCACCACGCCCGCGCCGGGATTGGGCGAACGGCGCCAGCGAATGCATCTGCGCGATCTGCCGCTGGCTTTCCAGGTAGAAGGCCTTGTGCAGCCCCCACATCATGCACAGCAGGATCAGCGAGAACGGCAACGAGGTCAGCACCACCGCCGACTTCAGCGAGTCGATGCTGCCGGCGAACAGCAGGCTGCTGGTAATCAGCGCAGTCATCGCGCCCCAGAAGATCCGCAGCCAGTTCGGACCGTCCTCGTCGGCGCCGCCGCCCTTGGCCGACAGCGTCGACAACACCACGGTGCCAGAGTCGGCCGAGGTGACGAAGAACACGAAACTGATGAACACCGTCACGGCGATCACCGTCTTGCTCCACGGGTAGGTTTCCAGCAGCAGGTACAGGCTCATCGACGGGTTGTCGAGGGCTGACTGGCCGAGCGCGGTCATGCCGTGGTTGATCACCTGGTCCAGGGCGCTGTTGCCGAAGATCGACATCCACGCCAGGGTGAAGCCCAGGGGAATCAGCAGCACGCCGAAGACGAACTCGCGAATGGTCCGGCCCCGCGAGATACGGGCGATGAACAACCCCACGAACGGCGCCCAGGCAATCCACCAGGCCCAGTAGAACACCGTCCAGCCACCCAGCCAGTCGCGTTGTTCGCCGTAGGCGTACACGTCGAAGCTCTTGCGCGGCAGGGCGCCAAGGTAGTCACCGAGGTTCTGGATCAACGTATTGAACAGGTGCTGGGTGGGCCCTGCGAACAGCACGAACAGCAGCAGCGCGCAGGCCAGGAACAGGTTGATGTCGCTCATCACCCGCACGCCCTTCTCCACCCCGGCGACCGCCACGGCCACGGCCGCGCCCATCATCAGGGTGATGAGGATCACCTGCACCCATTGGCTGTGGCTGATGCCGAACAGGTAGTCCAGGCCTGCGTTCAGGTGCAGTACGCCGAAGCCCATGTCGGCGCCCAGGCCGAACACCGTGGCGATGATGCCGAAGCCATCCACCGCGTAGCCGATCGGCCCGTTGATGCGCTTGCCGATCAGCGGGTATAGCGCCGAGCGCAGGGCCAGTGGCAGGTTGTGACGGTAGGCGAAGTAGGCGAGCGCCATGCCGACGAAGGCGAACACACCCCAGCCGTGCAGGCCCCAGTGCAGGAACAGGATCTGCATCGCCTGGCGCCCGGCCTCGGCCGTGCCCGCCTCACCTTGTGGCGGCTGGAGCATGTGGGTCAGCGGTTCGGAGACGCAGAAGAAGAACAGCGTGATGCTGATACCGGCGGCGAACAGCATGCCGGCCCAGGAGAGGTAGCTGAACTCGGGTTCGTCATGGTCGGCGCCGAGCTTGATCTTGCCGTAGCCGGACAACGCGGTGACCACCACGAACACCAGGTACAGGGTCATGGCCAGCATGTAGTACCAGCCGACCGTGTTGGCCGCCCAGTTCTGCGCTGCCAGCAACCACTCGCCGGCAGCCTGTGGCTGGGCGATGACGATCAGGCCGAAGATGAGGATGAAGCTTGCCGCGAAATAGAACACGGGGGGGTTCATGCGGATCTTGCCGTTGGCAAGGTCGGGGGTCGGTGCACTCATTGAACGGGCACCTCGTCACGGGACGTGAGGTTCGGATTGAACGGGTTCAGCAAAGGCGATTCCTCCTTTTGAACACCGGCAATGGACCAGCGTTTTCGTTGAACAAGCGTTCAAGTTAAACATGGATCGGATTTCAATGCGACCCGATGCCGCTCCAGGGCGTGATCGAGGTGGAGGCGGGAAGTCCCGCCGCCACGCCTCATAAGCCTTGAGCTAGAGGGCTTTCTTGCCCTCGCAATCCAGTTGCAGGTTCGCCTGGGTAATGTTGCTGTCAGCCGGCACGCTGCGGGTCAGCCAGACATTGCCGCCAATGGTCGAACCCTTGCCGATGGTGATCCGCCCGAGGATGGTCGCGCCGGCGTAGATCACCACGTCGTCCTCGACGATCGGGTGCCGCGCCAGGCCCTTGTGCAAGGTGCCGGACTCGTCGCTGGGGAAGCGCTTGGCGCCCAGGGTCACCGCCTGGTAGATGCGCACCCGCTCACCGATGATCGCGGTCTCGCCGATCACCACGCCGGTGCCGTGGTCGATGAAGAAGCTCGGGCCGATTTGCGCACCGGGGTGGATGTCGATGCCGGTGGCCGAGTGCGCCAGCTCCGAACTGATCCGCGCCAGCAGCGGCAGGCCGGCTCGATAGAGGTGGTGGGCCAGCCGGTGGTGGATGATCGCCAGGATGCCGGGGTAGCACAGCAGCACCTCGTCGACGCTGCGCGCCGCCGGGTCACCGTGGAAGGCGGCGAGTACGTCGGTGTCCAGCAGCACGCGCAGCGCCGGCAGGGCCGCGGCGAAATCCTGGATCAGGCGCAGGGCGTGGGTATCGACATCGACCACATCGGTCTTGCCATGGCGCGCCGCGTAGCGCAGTTCCAGACGGGCCTGGGCCAGCAGCGCGGTGAGGGCGGCGTCGAGGGTGTGGCCTACATAAAAGTCCTCGCTTTCCTCGCGCAGGTCCACCGGCCCGAGGCGCATGGGGAACAGCGCGCCGCACAGCTGCTCGAGGATCTGCCGCAGCGCCTCGCGCGACGGCAGTTCGCGCCCGCCCTGCTCGCCGCTGCTGCGGCCATTGCTGCTGCGCCACTGCTCGCGGGCGTTGCGCAGGCCACTGACGATACCCTGCAGTTGCCAGTGCCCGGTTGATGGTTGTTCGCTCACGGTGTTTCTCCTGCCAGGCGGCTTTCTCGATTTACATACGCTCCTACAAGGAGGTGCAAAACACGATACGTCAAATCTGCCTCTTGGAAAAAACAACGCTTTATTCCATCCTGAGCTAAGTCGGGTATAAGCCGTTGCAATTTGCAGCTTTGGAATAACAACCTGATTTTTTATTATTTCCCGGCCTATGAAGCCCACCTCTATAGTCGCCACCTCACTACTTCCACAACAAGCGCGGGGCATGCCATGACCAAATTCGCCAAACCCCTTCTCAACGCCAGCCTGGCGCTCCTGCTCGGCGCTGGCCTGCTCGGCCAGGCCTTTGCCGGCGAACAGTTGAAGACCATCCAGGAAAAAGGCGTGATCAACGTCGGCCTGGAAGGCACCTACCCACCGTTCAGCTTCCAGGACGAAAACGGCGAGCTGACCGGCTTCGAGGTCGAGCTGTCCGAGTTGCTGGCCAAGGAGCTGGGGGTCAAGGCCAAGGTCCAGCCGACCAAGTGGGACGGCATCCTCGCCGCACTGGAATCCAAGCGCCTCGACGTGGTGATCAACCAGGTGACCATCTCCGAGGAACGCAAGAAGAAGTACGATTTCTCCGAGCCCTACACCGTTTCCGGCATTCAGGCCCTGGTACTCAAGGGCAGCGACAACGAGAAAAACATCAAGACTGCCGCCGATCTCGGTGGCAAGAAGGTCGGTGTCGGCCTGGGCACCAACTATGAGCAATGGGTGAAACAGGATGTGCCGACAGCCGATGTGCGCACCTACGAAGATGACCCGACCAAGTTCGCCGACCTGCGCAACGGTCGTATCGACGCCATCCTGATCGATCGCCTGGCTGCACTCGAGTACGTCCAGAAAACCGCCACGGACAAGAAACCGACCGCACTCGCTGGCGAGAAATTCTCCAAGCTGGAATCGGGCGTGGCCTTGCGCAAAGGCGAACCTGAACTGCTCGATGCGCTGAACAAGGCCATCGACAAGCTCAAGGCCGACGGCTCGCTGGCCAAGCTGTCCGAGAAATACTTCGGTGCCGATGTCACCAAATGATCGCTGAAAGCCTGCAACTCGTTGTCGATTCCGCGCCCTTCCTGTTGAAGGGCGCGGGTTATACCGTGCTGCTCAGCGTCGGCGGCATGTTCTTTGGCCTGGTGCTGGGCTTCGCCCTGGCGCTGATGCGGCTGTCGAAGGTCCTGCCGCTGGACTGGCTGGCGCGCATCTATGTGTCGTTCTTCCGCGGCACGCCGCTGCTGGTGCAGCT
This sequence comes from Pseudomonas sp. WC1, assembly GCF_050586565.1. Taxonomy (NCBI): domain Bacteria; kingdom Pseudomonadati; phylum Pseudomonadota; class Gammaproteobacteria; order Pseudomonadales; family Pseudomonadaceae; genus Pseudomonas; species Pseudomonas sp. WC1. The sequence goes on along the minus strand of NZ_JBOBDQ010000075.1, from coordinate 4,737 downwards.
GTTCGTGATCTACTTCGGCCTGCCGCAGATCGGCATCGAGCTCGATCCGATCCCGGCCTCGCTGATCGGCCTGTCGCTGAACATGGCGGCGTATATCTGCGAGATCCTCCGTGCGGCAATCTCCTCGATCGACCGTGGCCAGTGGGAAGCAGCCGCCAGCATCGGCATGACCCGCACCCAGGCCATGCGCCGGGCGATCCTGCCGCAGGCCCTGCGCACTGCCCTGCCACCGCTGGGCAACAGCTTCATCTCGCTGGTCAAGGACACCGCCCTGGCGGCGACCATCCAGGTGCCCGAGCTGTTCCGCCAGGCGCAGCTGATCACCGCACGGACCTTCGAGGTCTTCACCATGTACCTGGCTGTCGCGGTGGTCTACTGGATCCTCTGCAGCATCCTGGCGCACTTCCAGAACCGCATGGAAGCGCGGGTCAACCAGCACGACCAGGAGCACTGAGATGATCGTAGTAGAAGGCCTGACCAAGCAGTTCAAGGGCCAGACCGTGCTCAACGGCATCGACCTGAGCGTGCAGCCCGGCGAAGTGGTGGCCATCATCGGCCCCAGCGGCTCGGGCAAGACCACCTTCCTGCGCTGCCTGAACCTGCTGGAAACCCCCGATGCCGGGCGCATCCAGATCGGCGATATCAGCATCGATGCCAACCGTCCGTTGGGTGGCCAGCAGAGTGCGATCCGCCGCCTGCGCCAACAGGCCGGTTTCGTGTTCCAGAACTTCAACCTGTTCCCTCACCGCACCGCCCTGGAAAACGTCATCGAAGGGCCGGTGATCGTCAAGAAGACGCCCCGCGACAAGGCCATCGAGCTGGCCAGGCGCCTGCTGGCCAAGGTCGGCCTGGCAGGCAAGGAGGACGCCTACCCCAAGCGCCTGTCCGGCGGCCAGCAGCAACGGGTGGCCATCGCCCGGGCCCTGGCCATGGAGCCGGAGGTGATCCTGTTCGACGAGCCCACTTCGGCGCTCGACCCCGAACTGGTCGGCGAAGTGCTGGAAACCATCCGCGGCCTGGCCGAGGAAAAGCGCACCATGATCATCGTCACCCACGAGATGAGCTTCGCCCGCGATGTCGCCAACCGGGTGATCTTCTTCGACAAGGGCGTGATCGTCGAGCAGGGCGAGGCCAAGGCGCTGTTCGCCAACCCGAAGGAAGAGCGCACACGCCAGTTCCTGCGCAAGTTCCTCGGCACCGCCGCCGGCCAGGAATGAGCCCGATGCGCGGGGCTCACACCTCGCGCAGGTTGTGACAACGCCTGAAGCGCGCTTCCAGGTTGCGATCGGGCATCTGGTGGCTGCGCAGGGCGTTGAGGGTCTGCTCCACGTAATCGCGCGTGGTGCCATAGCGCCCCTTGGCGCTGGCGAGGATCTGGCTGAGCAGGGTGTCCGGCAGGTTGCCCGCATAGCACGGCAGGTGCCGCTCCAGCACGAAGCCCAGCGCCTGCACCTTGCTGCCATCGTTCAGGCGGCAACTCAGCCAATGCGGACGGTAGGCCGGGAACGGCATCTCACGTTGCCACAGTGCCATCAGCGAGTCATGGAGGTTGGTTTCGTCCAGACGGAAGGCAAAACCGCTGCAGGAGCCGCCACGGTCCAGGCCGAACACCAGGCCCGGGCACTCCGGAGTGCCACGGTGTTCGTGGGACCACAGGTAGAGGCCGCGGTGGTAACCATGCACCCGCGCCCGCTGGCGCTCGACCGAGTTGCATTCGGGGCGCCAGATCAGCGAACCGTAGGCAAAAAGCCAGACCGGGCCGCCTTCGTGCTGGGACATGGTTTCCTGCATCGAACGCTGCAGTTGTTCACGGGTCAACTGCTGCCCGAAGTCGAGTGACGGCGGATAGGCTATTTGCCAGGATGAACTTTCAAGCGTCGACATGAGCTGCCGCCATTAATTCCTGAGAACTACCAAAGTGCAGGTATTGCCGTGCCTGTTCGGATGCTATCGCGGGGCAAGCCCGCTTCCACAAAGGCCTACCAGGATCGCGTGGGAACGGGTTTGCCCGGCGATTTACCTGGTACCTAACGTAAGGCAGAACGCACTTTGCACTCAACCCCGAAAACAGGATTTCATTAAAGCATCCGCTGAACGGAAACTAATAGTCCGAGTATAGCGAAACTTATTACCCGCACCGGTAACAATCTCCGCCATATAATCAACAGGAAAACACTTGGTTATTAAACCCGACACGCCCTTGCAGCGTGCCGGGTTACTTCACCCGCGTGGCGCGTAGGCGAACACGTCAGCCCGCATGCGGTGGGCATCCATGCCTGCCTCGACCAATGCATCGAGGGTGGCGTAGACCATGTTCGGCGAGCCACTGGCATAGACATGCACCTGGTTGAGGTCGCCAATGTCCTCGCATACCGCTTCGTGGAGCAGGCCACACCGCCCTTCCCAACCGCACAGATCGCTGACCACCTTGTGCAGGAACAGGTTCGGCAGGCGCTCCCACTCGGCCCAGTGCTCGATCTGGTAGAAGTCTTCAGGCCGGCGCACCCCCCAGTACAAGTGCACCGGGTGCTTGAAGCCCTGCGCCCGGCAGTGCTCGATCAGGCTGTGCATCTGCCCCATGCCGGTCCCGGCGGCGATCAGTACCAGCGGGCCGTCGGGTAACTCCGCCAGGTGAGCATCCCCAAATGGCAGTTCGATGCGGGCCAGGCCATTGCGCTGCAACTGCTCGATCAACTGCACGGCACTGCTTTCGCGGGCCAGCACATGCAACTCCAGCTCTCGCCCACCGTGGGGCGCCGAAGCGAGCGAAAAAGCTGCCTTGTCCATGCCCTCGCGCTCGATCATCAGGTATTGCCCGGCGTGGTAGCGGGGCGGCTTGCCGGCCGGCGCGCGCAGGCGCACGCGCCAGACATCGCCACCGATCTCGACGCACTCGCTCACGGTACAGGCCAGCTTGCGCAGCGGCAGCTCGCCCAGGGCCAGCACACCATCCCACAGCAACACACAGTCCTCCAGCGGCTCGGCGATGCAGGTGAACAGCTCACCGTGATCGCGCACTTGGCCTTCCTGGCGAACACTGCCTTCCACCAGCAGCGCGGCACACACATGGCAGTTGCCGTTGCGGCAGCTATTCGGGCAGTCATAGCCCAGGCGCCGTGCCGCATCCAGAATCCTTTCACCCGGTTCGACCGCCAGTACCGCCCCGGAAGGCTGCAAGGTTACCTGCATCAATCTATTCCCAACTGGTCCCACAGCTCATCGATACGGCGGGTGACGGCCTCGTCCTTGACGATGACCCGGCCCCATTCGCGTGTAGTCTCGCCCGGCCATTTGTGCGTGGCGTCCAGGCCCATCTTCGACCCCAGCCCCGATACCGGCGACGCGAAGTCGAGGTAGTCGATCGGGGTGTTGTCGATCATCACCGTATCACGCTTGGGGTCCATGCGCGTGGTGATGGCCCAGATCACATCGTTCCAGTCGCGAGCGTTGATATCGTCGTCGGTGACGATAACGAACTTGGTGTACATGAACTGTCGCAGGAACGACCACACACCCAGCATCACGCGCTTGGCATGGCCAGGGTACTGCTTCTTCATGGTCACCACCGCCATGCGGTACGAGCAGCCTTCCGGCGGCAGGTAGAAGTCGGTGATCTCGGGGAACTGCTTCTGCAGGATCGGCACGAACACTTCGTTCAGCGCCACGCCAAGGATCGCCGGCTCATCCGGCGGCCTGCCGGTGTAGGTGCTGTGGTAGATCGGCTTTTGCCGGTGGGTGATGCGCTCGACGGTGAACACCGGGAAGCTGTCCACCTCGTTGTAGTAGCCGGTATGGTCGCCGTACGGGCCTTCCGGGGCCATCTCGCCGGGGTGGATCACGCCCTCGAGGATGATCTCGGCGGTGGCCGGTACCTGCAGGTCGTTACCACGGCACTTGACCAGTTCGGTGCGGTTGCCACGCAACAGGCCAGCGAAGGCGTACTCGGAAAGCGTGTCCGGGACCGGGGTCACGGCACCGAGGATGGTCGCCGGGTCCGCGCCCAACGCCACGGCTACCGGGAACGGCTGGCCAGGATGCTTCTCGCACCATTCGCGGTAGTCCAGCGCCCCGCCGCGGTGGCTCAGCCAGCGCATGATCACCTTGTTGCGGCCAATCACCTGCTGGCGATAGATACCCAGATTCTGGCGGTCCTTGTTCGGCCCGCGGGTCACGGTCAGGCCCCAGGTGATCAGCGGCGCAACATCGCCAGGCCAGCAGTGCTGGATCGGCAGCTGGCCGAGGTCGACATCATCGCCTTCGACCACGATTTCCTGGCACACCGCGTCCTTGACCACCTTCGGCGCCATGGACACGACCTTCTTGAAGATCGGCAGCTTCGACCAGGCGTCCTTCAGGCCCTTCGGCGGCTCGGGCTCCTTGAGAAACGCCAGCAGCTTGCCGATCTCGCGCAGTTCTTCGGTCGACTCGGCGCCCATGCCCATGGCCACGCGCTCGGGGGTCCCGAACAGGTTGCCCAGCACCGGCATGTCGAAGCCGGTGGGTTTTTCGAAGAGCAAGGCCGGACCCTTGGCGCGCAGCGTGCGGTCGCAGACTTCGGTCATTTCCAGAACTGGGGAGATGGGAACCTGGATGCGCTTGAGTTCACCGCGCTGTTCCAGGCCACGAATGAAGTCGCGTAGATCGCGATACTGCATGCAAGGGCCTCGTGTTGGGCGTATCGGTCGGGGTGCAGAGTGTAGCGCCGTTGGCGGGGTAAAGGCCAAGAATGACTTGGGG
>NZ_JBOBDQ010000074.1:0-23230 GCF_050586565.1 Pseudomonas sp. WC1 | reverse complement strand
AGGGGAAAATTTTTTTGAAAAGTGGGGGGAAACCCCCTCCCCCAAAGGTGGGGGGGGGTTTTTCCCCCGCGATTCCCCTACTGCACCCCGCTGGAGTCCGCATGTCTTCACTGTCCACCGCCTGGCGCAACCGCCCCACCCACCAAAAGGTCTGGGCCCTGGCCGCGCCGATGATCCTGTCCAACATCTCGGTGCCGCTGGTGGCGCTGGTTGACAGCACGGTGATCGGCCATCTGCCCCATGCCCATCAGTTGGGCGCGGTGGCCGTCGGTGCCACGCTATTCACCTTCATGGTCGGCCTGCTGGGCTTCCTGCGCATGGGCTCCACCGGCTTCGCCGCCCAGGCCGCCGGCCGCGCCGATGGCGCCGCGCTGCGCCAGGTGCTGGTGCAGGGGTTGCTGCTGGCGCTGGCTTTCGCCGTGCTGATCGGCCTGCTGGCCCTGCCCTTCAGCCAACTGGCGATGCAGGCGATGCAGCCCAGCGAGGCGCTGCATGCCTCGACCGAAGCCTTCTTCCACACCCGCCTACTCGGCCTGCCGGCAGCACTGGCCAGCTATGCCCTGGTCGGCTGGTTCCTCGGCACCCAGAACGCCCGGGCGCCGCTGGCGATCCTGCTGACCACCAACCTGCTCAACATCGCCTTGAACCTGTGGTTCGTGCTTGGCCTTGACTGGGGGGTGGTCGGCTCGGCGCGGGCCTCGGTGATCGCCGAATGGAGCGCTGCCCTGCTCGGCCTGGCCCTCACCCGCCCGGCCTTGCGCGCCTACCCCGGGCAGGTCGTCTGGGCCGCGTTGAAACGCTGGCAGAGCTGGCGGCCGCTGCTGGCGGTCAACCGCGACATCTTCCTGCGCAGCCTGGCGCTGCAACTGGTGTTCCTGCTGCTCACCGTGCAGGGTGCGCGCCTGGGCGAGGCGACGGTGGCGGCCAATGCCCTGCTGCTCAATGGCCTGATGCTCACCGCCTATGCCCTCGATGGCCTGGCCCATGCGGTCGAGGCCCTGTGCGGCCATGCCATCGGCGCCCGTGACCGCAGTGCCCTGAAGCAGGCACTGGTGGTGGCCTGCGGCTGGTCACTGATCGTCAGCCTGGTGTTCGCCGTGCTGTTTTTGCTGGGCGGGCACCTGTTCATCGACCTGCAAACCGACATCGCCAGCGTGCGCGACGCGGCATATCCCTACCTGCCTTACCTGGCGGTGCTGCCATTGGTAGCCGTGTGGAGCTACCTGCTCGACGGCCTGTTCATCGGCGCGACGCGAGCCCGCGAGATGCGCAATGCGATGCTGCTGTCGGTGGCAGTTGCGCTGCCCCTGGCGCTTGCCATGCGCGGGTTCGGCAACCATGGGCTGTGGTGGGCGTTCCTCGGCTTCATGGTGCTGCGGGCGGTAACGCTGGGGTGGCTGGGGTGGCGTTTGCAGCAGCGCGACCGCTGGATTCCCTGAGAACGGCGCCGCTTTGCAGCGCTGCGTCACGAAACCAGGAGAAAGCCCTCACCTGCCCCCTTGCCTGCGCCCGGCCTGATTCCCCACAATCGCGGCCATGCCGCACCATGACAGGGAATTCGCCGTGCCATCCATCTACCAGCTCAAACCCCGCTTCCAGGCGCTGCTGCGCCCTTCGGTGCAACGCCTGTACGACCGTGGCGTCACCGCCAACCAGGTGACCGTCGCCGCGGCGGCGGTCTCCATCCTCCTTGGCCTGCTGCTCGCCTGGCAGCACCAGGTCACCTGGCTGTTCATCCTGATACCGCTGTGGATGCTGCTACGCATGGCGCTGAACGCGGTCGACGGCATGCTCGCCCGCGAGTTCGGCCAGCAGTCCAGGCTCGGCGCCTACCTCAATGAACTGTGCGACGTGATCGCCGACACCGCGCTGTACCTGCCGTTTGCCCTGTTGCCGGGCGTTTCGCCGACACTGGTGGTGCTGGTGGTGGTGTTCGCCGTGATCAGCGAATACGCCGGGGTAATGGGCCCGCTGGCCGGCGCGTCACGCCGCTACGACGGGCCGATGGGCAAGAGCGACCGGGCCTTCGCCTTCGGCGTGCTGGGCACCGGCGTGGCGTTCGGACTGTTGGCCGCGAGCTGGATCAATGGCCTGCTGCTGGTGATCCTGCTGCTCTCGCTCTATACCCTGTACAACCGGGTTCGCCACGGCCTGGCCGAAACCCGCTGAGCCCCTCGCTGCCGGACAAGGATATTCGCCATGCGCCAAGCGCAATCGCTGCATTTCTGCACCCATGACGGCGTCGAGCTGCACTATCGTCACTGGCCCGCCACGCGCAACGAGCATCAACCACGCCGCGCCGTGGTGATGTTCCACCGCGGCCACGAGCACGGCGGGCGCATGGCCCACCTGGCCGACGAACTGAACATGCCCGGTTATGATTTCTTCGCCTGGGACGCCCGTGGTCATGGCCAATCGCCGGGCGCTCGCGGCGACAGTCCGGGCTTCGCCACCAGCGTGCGCGACGTGCAGACCTTCATTGAGCATCTTCAGGCCCGGCACGGCATCGCCGAGGCGGACATGGTAGTGCTGGCGCAAAGCGTCGGCGCGGTGCTGATCGCCACCTGGGCCCACGACTATGCGCCCAGGGTGCGCTGCCTGGTGCTCGCCTCGCCGGCGTTCAAGGTCAAGCTCTACGTCCCCTTCGCCCGCCCTGGCCTGAAGCTGCTCAAGGCCCTGCGCGGCAACTTCTTCGTCAACAGCTACGTCAAGCCGCGCCTGCTGACCCATGACCCGGAGCGGGTCATGTCGTATGTCGCCGACCCGCTGATCAGCCGGCCCATTTCGGTCACCATGCTGCTGGGCCTGTATGACGCCGCCGACCGCGTGGTGGCCGACGCCCAGGCGATCCAGGTGCCGACGCAACTGCTGATCTCCGGCGCGGACCTGGTGGTCGAGCGCAAGCCGCAGGAGCAGTTCTTCGATCGCCTGGGCAGCGCACGCAAGGAAAAGCACATCCTGCCCGGCTTCTTCCACGATACCCTCGGCGAGCGCGACCGCGCCCACGCCCTGGCGCGGATCGAGCGCTTCATAGCGCACTGCTTCGACGCGCCGCCAGCGTGGCCGGCGTTGCTCGACGCCGACCGCAGCGGCGCCAGCTGCGCCGAGGCCGAGAGCCTGGCTGCGCCGTTGCCACGCCATTCGCCACGCGACCTCTACTGGCGCGCCACCCGTGCCGGCCTGCGGCTGGGCAAGGGCCTGTCCGAGGGGGTGAAACTGGGCTTCGACACCGGCTTCGACTCCGGCTCCACCCTCGACTACGTCTACCGCAATACGCCGACCGGCAAAGGCCGGTTGGGCGAGCTGGTCGACCGGAACTACCTGGACGCCATCGGCTGGCGCGGTATCCGCCAGCGCAAGCTGAACGTCGAGGAGCTGTTGCGCCTGGCCATCGCCCAGCTGCGCGAGCAACAGCGCCCGGTCCACATCGTCGATATCGCCGCCGGCCATGGCCGCTATATCCTCGAGGCCTTGCAAGGCCTGCAGCAACTGCCCGACTCGATCCTGCTGCGCGACTACAGCGAACTGAACGTGCAACAGGGCAACGCACTGATCACCGAAAAAGGCCTCGCCGAGATCGCCCGCTTCGTCCAGGGTGATGCCTTCGATCGGCAAAGCATGGCCAGCCTCACGCCACGCCCCACCCTCGCGGTGGTCTCGGGCCTCTACGAGCTGTTCGCCAGCAACGAGCTGGTCGGCAATTCGCTGGCGGGCCTGGCCGATGCCGTCGAGGACGGCGGCTACCTGGTCTACACCGGCCAGCCCTGGCATCCGCAGCTGGAGATGATCGCCCGCGCCCTGACCAGCCACCGCGGCGGCCAGGCCTGGGTGATGCGCCGACGCAGCCAGGCAGAAATGGATCAGTTGGTCGAGGCCGCAGGGTTCCGCAAGATCACCCAGCGCATCGATGAATGGGGCATCTTCAGCGTCAGCCTGGCGCAGCGGGTGCGTTGATGGCCCGTGAAGCCGGGCTGATCCGCCGCGGCGTGCTCTGGCTGCTGTTGCTCGGGCCGTTGTTTTTCCTCAGCTACGGCCTGGCCAACACCTACACGGCCGGACGCGACGATATCGGCAGCCTGGTGTTCGCCTGGGAACGGCACATGCCGCTGTGGCCGTGGACGATCATCCCGTACTGGTCGATCGACCTGCTGTACGGGTTGTCGTTCCTGCTGCCGCGTACACGTCGCGAGATGGACCGACATGCCCTGGCATTGCTCACGGCACAGGTGATCTGCGTGGCCTGCTTCCTGCTCTGGCCGCTGCGCTTCACCTTCGAGCGCCCCGAGCTGTCGGGGTTGTTCGGCTGGCTGTTCGATGTGCTGATGGGCTTCGACAAGCCCTACAACCAGGCGCCTTCGCTGCATATCGCGCTGTTGGTGATCATCTGGACGATGTTTGCCCGCCATACACGGCATCCAGCCAGGCGCTGGCTGGTGCACGGCTGGATGGGGCTGATCGGGCTGTCGGTCCTTAGCACCTGGCAGCATCACTTTATCGATGTACCGACCGGGGCGTTGGCCGGGTTCGTCTGCCTGTGGCTGTGGCCGCAACAAGGGCCGCTGCCCTGGCAGCAGGCGCGCCTGGCACGCGACCCCAAACGCTGGCGGCTGGCATTGCGTTATGGACTGGGCGCGCTGGTGCTGGCCGTGCTCGGGTTCAAGCTGGGACACACCGCCTTGTGGCTGCTCTGGCCTGGGTTTTCACTGCTGTTGGTAGCGTTGAACTATGCGCTGTTCGGGGCGCAAGGTTTCCAGAAAGGCAACGATGGCCGGCTGTCGGTCGCGGCGACGGCATTGCTGGCGCCTTACCTGATTGGGGCCTGGATCAATTCAAGGCTGTGGACCTGGCGCCACCCGCAGGCGGATGAGGTGTGCGAGGGGGTGTACCTCGGGCGTGTGCCGGGCGCGGGTGACGCGGGGCTGTTCCCGGCGGTGATCGACCTCAGCGCGGAGCTGGCCTGCAGGGTCCTCATCGCGGGGCAAGCGCGCTCCCACGAGCAGACGTCACAGGCTTCGCAGTCCTACCTGAATCTGCCGTCACTGGACCTGGTCGCCCCTGACACGCAGACCTTGCAGCAAGCTGCCGAGGCTATCGAACACCTGCGCCGGCACGGCCCGGTACTGGTCTGCTGTGCGCTCGGCTACTCGCGCAGCGCCAGCGCGGTCGCCGCCTGGCTGGTGGTCAGCGGCCGCTGCAAGGCAATCGCGCATGCCGAAACACTGATCCGCCAGGCGCGCCCCGGCGTGGTATTGCATCCAGCCCACCGCCAGGCCCTGCAGCCGTTGGAGACCCGGCCATGAACCTGCTCGTCGTCGCCAGCCTGCTCGCCCGTGGTCGCCAACTGGAGCGCTGGTCGGACGGCATCACCTTGCTGGCCCTGGCCTGCAGCCTGGCGCCCATGCTGGGCGCGCCGTTGCCAGCGCTGCCCCGAGTGTTCTGCGCAGCGTTGCTGGCGCTTGGCCTGGCACACAAGTACTGGGCCATACGCGTTGCCCTGGATGCCGAGCTGTTCGCCCGGCTCGCCAACTGCGACGACCTGCCCGCCGATACCCTGGCCCTGGACCGCGCCCTGTTCGAACTGCGCCTGAAACCGACCGTCGACGATCCACGCCGCTGGCCTGCACGCAGCGAGGCCGCCCTGGCCCTGCTGCGCCGTCAGGCCTTGTGCCTCGCCGTGCAGGTGCTGCTCGCCGTCACCCTCCCCTTCACCGGATAACCCCCCGATGCTCGCCAGCCTGACTGCCTTCGTCATCACCTCCGCCGCCCGCCTGATCACCGGTGCCCGCGCCCTGTGGCTGGGCTGCACGCCGCAACCGGTACAGCGCCTGTACTTCGCCAACCACAGCAGCCACGGCGACTTCGTGTTGCTCTGGGCCGCGCTGCCCGAGCCGCTGCGCCGCCGCACCCGGCCAGTGGCAGGCGCCGACTACTGGTGCAAGCCTGGCATCCGCGATTTCCTGATCCGCAAGGTGTTCAACGGCGTGCTGATCGATCGCCAGCAGGCCAGCGAGGGCAACCCGCTGCAACCGGTGCTCGACGCCTTCGCCCAGGGTGACTCGCTGATCTTCTTCCCGGAGGGCACGCGCAACCTCACCGACGACCCGCTGCTGCCGTTCAAGAGTGGCCTGTTCCACCTGGCCTCGGCCAACCCGCAGGTGGAGCTGGTGCCGGTGTGGATCGCCAACCTCAACCGGGTCATGCCCAAAGGACGGGCCCTACCCCTGCCGCTGCTGTGCACCCTGAGTTTCGGCGAGCCGCTGCACCTGCAGCCGGACGAAGCCAAGCACGCCTTTCTCGAGCGGGCCCGCCAGGCCCTGCTGAACCTGGCCCCGAAGGAAGCCTGAGATGGATCACAACACCCTGTTACTGTTCGCCGGTATCGGCGCCCTGCTGCTGCTCGCCAGCCTCGTCGGCCGACTGCTCAAGTGGCGTGCCGGCCCCGCGCCACATGCGGTGATCGACAACCTCAACGCGCGCATCAATGCCTGGTGGGTGATGGTGTTGGTGATCGGCATCGCCTTCCTGTTCGGCAAGTACGGCGTCATCGTGCTGTTCTACGGCGTCTCGTTCTACGCCCTGCGCGAGTTCATGACCCTCACCCCGACCCGACGCAGCGACTACCCCGCCCTGGTGGCGGCGTTCTACGTGGCGTTGCCGGTGCAGTACCTGCTGATCGCCATGGACTGGTACGGCCTGTTCAGCATCTTCATCCCGGTGTACCTGTTCCTTCTGCTGCCGATCCTCGCCAGCTTCGGCGGCGACACCACGCGCTTCCTCGAGCGCGCCTCGAAGGTGCAGTGGGGCCTGATGATCGCGGTGTACTGCGTGTCCTCGGTGCCGGCGCTGATGACCCTGGACATCCCCGGCTACGAAGACCGCAACCTGCTGCTGATCGCCTGGCTGATCCTGGTAGTGCAGATCAGCGACGTGCTGCAGTACGTCTGCGGCAAGCTGTTCGGCAAACGCAAGGTGGCGCCCAACCTGTCGCCGTCGAAGACCGTCGAAGGCCTGGCCGGCGGGGTGGCCTTGGCTACCCTGGTCGGCGCCCTGCTGTGCTGGATCACCCCGTTCACCTTCTGGCAGGCGGCGCTGATGGCGCTGACGGTCAATGCCATGGGCTTCTTCGGCGGGCTGGTGATGTCGGCGATCAAGCGCGACCGCGGGGTGAAGGACTGGGGCCACATGATCGAAGGCCACGGCGGCATGCTCGACCGCATGGACTCGGTGTGCTTCGCCGCGCCGGTGTTCTTCCACTTCGTGCGGTACTGGTGGGCGTGAGGCCTGGCCGATCGGCAGGCTTGGGTTGAGATAGCGCGCTCTGACAGCTGGACGTCGAGCCCAGGCAACTGCCCGTACGTCGATGGCCCTATGGTGACGCGTCATCTCACCTGCTATCTGGAGCCACGCCATGTCCGATTTCATCACCGTCCTGCGCGAAACCTGTCCGACCCCGGTGGTCGACGCGACCAAGTGGAAGCGCATCGGCGGCGACCCGCACACCGTCAACCTCAATGCCTACCTGTCCGCCGACGGCAGCAAGATCATGGGAACCTGGATCTGCACGCCGGGCAAATTCGAGGTCAACTACGAAAAGTGGGAGTACTGCCATTTCCTCGATGGCTACTGCATCGTCACCCCGGAAGGCGAGGAGCCGAAGCATCTGAAGGCGGGGGATGTGTTCGTGATCGAGCCGGGGATGAAAGGGACCTGGGAAGTGGTGGAGACGGTGCGCAAGTATTTCGTGTTTGCCTGAAGCGGTAATCGTGGGAGCGGGCTTGCCCCGCGATGACGTCAGGCGGGACAACGCCGTCGCCTGATTTGAAGTCATCGCGGGGCAAGCCCGCTCCCACGATTCAAACGCCCGTTCTGCCGGGCAAAAAAAACGCGGAGCGCATGCCCCTCCCCCAAGGTGCGCAGTTACAAGGGGGAAGACCATACGGTCCGCGATCAAGTCCACTCGCGGGTCAATCCTTCTTGCGGTACCCCTCGACGATCGCCGAGAAATCCTTGCCACCCTCGCCGCGCAGGCTCATGGCCTGGTACAGCTGCTGGGCCACGGCACCCAGGATCACCGGCTGGTGCGCCTGGCGCGCGGCCTCGGTGGCCAGCCCCAGGTCCTTGAGCATCAGCTCGGCGCCGAAGCCGCCGGTGTAGCCCCGTGAAGCCGGGGCAGTCTCGATGATGCCGGGCCACGGGTTGTAGGTGTCCGAACTCCAGCAACGTCCGGTCGAGCTGTTGATGATCCCGGCCAGCACCTTGGTGTCGATGCCCAGCGCATTGCCCAGGGCCATGGCCTCGGACACGCCGATCATCGAGATACCCAGCAGCAGGTTGTTGCAGATCTTGGCGATCTGCCCGGTGCCGACTTCGCCGCAATGCACGATATTGCGGCCCATCTGCTCCAGCACCGGCTTGAGCGTGGCGAACAGCTCGGCGCTGGCGCCGACCATGAAGGTCAGGGTGCCGGCGGCCGCGCCACCGGTGCCGCCGGAGACCGGCGCATCACCCATGTCGATGCCCTTGGCCGCCGCGGCCTTGGAGACCTCACGGGCGGTCTGCGGGTCGATGGTGCTGCAATCCACGGTCGGGGTGCCGGGGCGAATGCCGGCCAGCACGCCGGTTTCTTCGTCCAGGTACACGCCACGCACATGAGCGGCGGCCGGCAGCATGGTGATCACCAGCTCGCTGTTGGCGGCGGCGTCCTTGGGCGAGGTGCTGACCTGCCCGCCCAGCTCGGCGAGTTCGGCCAGCACGGTCTTGTTGAGGTCGAACAGGTTGAGCTGGTGCCCGGCCTTGATCAGGTTGCGGGCCATGGGCGCGCCCATGTTGCCCAGGCCAATGAATGCGATACGCATGACGAGCTCCTTAGCGCAGGCTGATGGTGGTGTTCACACCGTCATTGACGCTGTCATCGTCGAACCAGCGGGCGGTGACGGTCTTGGTCTGAGTGTAGAACTGCACCACCTGCTTGCCGTACGGGCCGAGGTCACCGAGCTTGGAACCGCGGGAACCTGTGAAGCTGAAGAACGGCACCGGTACCGGGATCGGGATGTTGATGCCGACCTGGCCGATGTCGATCTCGCTCTGGAACTTGCGCGCCGCCGCGCCGCTCTGGGTGAACAGACCGGTGCCGTTGCCGAACGGGTTGGCGTTGACCAGGGCGATGGCCTCGTCGAGGGTGTCGACCTCCAGGGTCACCAGCACCGGGCCGAAGATTTCCTGGGTGTAGACCTGCATGTCGGTCTTCACCCCGGAGAACAGGGTCGGGCCGACGAAGTTGCCTTGCTCGTAGCCCGGCACCTTGACGTCACGACCGTCGAGCTCGAGCTTGGCGCCTTCCTTGATGCCGCTCTCGATCAGGCCCAGCACGCGCTCCTTGGCGCGCTTGGAGACCACCGGGCCGACATCGGTGCCCGGCTCGTTGCCGGCGTTGACCTTGAGCTTGCTGGCCGCGTCCTTGATATCCGGCAGCCATTCGCGGGCCTTGCCCACCAGCACCGCCACCGAGGTGGCCATGCAGCGCTGGCCGGCCGCGCCGAAGGCGGCGCCGACCAGGGCGTTGATGGTCTGGGTGCGGTTGGCGTCGGGCAGCACCACGGCGTGGTTCTTGGCGCCCATCATCGACTGCACGCGCTTGCCGTGCTGGCTGCCCAGGTTATAGACGTGGGTGCCGACCTCGGTGGAACCTACGAACGAGATCGCCTTGATGTCCGGGTGGGTGCAGATGCCATCGACCACTTGCTTGCCGCCATGCACCACGTTGAGCACACCGGCCGGCACGCCAGCCTCCAGCGCCAGCTCGACCAGCATCATGGTCGACAGCGGATCCTGCTCGGACGGCTTGAGCACGAAGGTATTGCCGCAGACGATGGCCATCGGGAACATCCACAGCGGGATCATCGCCGGGAAGTTGAACGGGGTGATGCCGGCGCACACGCCGATCGGCTGGCGCAGGGTATAGGTGTCGACGCCGCCGGCGACGTTTTCGGCGAACTCACCCATCTGCAGGGTGCCGATGGAGGCGGCGTGCTCGACCACTTCCAGGCCGCGGAAGATATCGCCCTCGGCGTCGGCGATGGTCTTACCCTGTTCGGCGCTGAGGGTCACGGCGATGCGCTTGCTGTGTTCGCGGATCAGCGCCTGCAGCTTGAGCATGATGCGCATGCGCGCGCCGATGGGAGTGTCGCGCCAGGTCTTGAAGGCACGCTCGGCAGCGGCTACCGCGGCGTTCACTTCCTCGACGGTGGCGAACGGCACCCGCGCCAGCACTTGCTGGGTCGCCGGGTTGACGATGTCACGCCATTCGGTGGTCTTCGACTCGACCCATTGGCCGTCGATCAGCAGCTTGACCTGCTCGACCTTGGTCTGGTCGGGCGTCTGGGGTGCGTTCATCTGCGCTCTCCTTGGAATTATTGTCGGAACGAGGACGCCTACGCCGGAGCGAACACGGGGTGGCGCTTAGGGGCTGAGTTCGAGTATAGATGTGCAAACATCCAACAAGAATGCACAAAAAAACCGGATCATCATGCAAAAAGACCTCACCTCCCTGAGCGCGCTGAACTGGGACGACCTCAAGTTCTTTCTTGAGGTAGCGCGCACCCGCAAGGCCAGCAGTGCGGCCAAGCGCCTGGCCGTGGACTACACCACGGTGTCGCGGCGCATCGGTTCACTGGAAGGGGCGCTGGGCACTTTGCTGTTCGAAAAATCGCGGACCAACGGCTTCGTCCTCACCGCCGAGGGCCAGCGCCTACTGGGCTATGCCGAGTCGATCGAGAGCACCCTGCACATGGCTTGCGAGCAAGTCTCGGGCTCGGGCGTGGCATTGTCGGGGCATGTACGCATGGGCTGCACCGAAGGCTTCGGCAGCTTCTTCGTCACCCCGCAGTTGAGCCACTTCGTCGATGCCTGGCCGGCGATCTCGGTGGACATCCTGCCGTTGCCGCACTTCATCAGCCTGTCCAAGCGCGAAGCCGATATCGTCATCGCCCTGGAGCGCCCGGAACACGGCCCCTATGTGTGCTGCAAGCTGTGCGATTACCGCCTGCGCCTGTATGCCACCCAGGACTACCTGGATCGCCACGAGCCGATTCGCGAGATCGCCGACCTGGGGCGCCACCCGTTCATCAGCTACGTGGACGACCTGGCCTTCAGCTCGGAGTTGCTGTACCTGGCCAACTTGATCCCCAACGCCAACGCGCACCTGCGCAGCACCAGCGTGATCGCCCAGTACACAGCAGCGTTGCAGGGGCGTGGGCTGGCGATCCTGCCGTGCTTCCTGGCGGCGCAGGATCCACGCCTGGTGACGGTGCTGCCGGAGCAGATCGAGGTGACGCGGCAGTTCTGGATGTACTGCCGGGAGGACCTGCGCAAGTTGAAGCGGATCACCCTGCTGTGGGATTACATCCGTGAGGTGACCGAGGCCAATGCGCCGTTGTTGATGGGGGAGACGCGGGAGATGAAGTTCGCTCGGGATTGAGGGTAGGCATCATCGCGGGGCTTGCCCCGCGATGTCGGTATCACTCCGACCCCACCACGATCGACACGCGGCGATTCTCCATGCGCCCTGCGGCGGTACGGTTGTCCGCCACCGGCTGGCTGCTGCCCATGCCGCGGGTCTGGATGTTCTGCGGCTGCATGCCGATGCCGGCCAAGGCCTTGGCCACGCTCTGCGCGCGGCGCTCGGACAACTGCTGGTTGTAGGCGGCCTTGCCCGAGGCGTCGGCGTGGCCGTCGATGCGCACGCGCTGGATATCCACCGACAGCAACGCCTTGCCGATGCGCTCGACGATCGACTCGCTCTGGCTGTTGAGGCTGTCCAGGTCGCTGCCGAACAGCACCTTGCCGGACAGGTCGAACGCCCAGCCGTCATCGGTCGGGGCGAAGCCCTCGCGCTTGAGCACGGCGACCTGCTCGGGTGTCAGCCCCTTGGGCGGCACGCTCTGGCAGCCGGCCAGGGCCAACAGCGCCAGCAGCAGGGTGAGCAACGGGAAACGCAGTAGGGAAAAACGCTTGGTCACGGTTCAGCTCCTGTTCTTTGCATCGTTGGCACAGCGTTCCGTCTGTGCCACTTGCCAATGGCCGCGGCGATTGCGCTTGGCCTGGTACATCGCCGCATCGGCGGCATTGAGCAGACTGGCCGGGTCACGGCCGTCGTCCGGGTAATAGGCGATTCCCACGCTCAGCGACGTGGTGAGGCTGTTGCCGTCTTCCAGCTGCACCGGCAGCCTCATACTGGCGACGATCTTTTCAGCGATGCGCTGGGCATCCTCGCGTGAGTGCAGCGGCGTCAGCAGCACGGCGAACTCGTCACCGCCCAGGCGCGCCACCAGGTCATGCTCGCGCAGTTGCGCACGCACCCGGCTGGCCACGCTGATCAGCACTTCGTCCCCCACCGCATGGCCGAGGCTGTCGTTGATCTGCTTGAAATGGTCGCTATCGAGGAACAACAGGGCCAGGTGATCTTCAGTGCGTGCGGCGTTGCGCAGGCTGCGACTCAGCCGCCCTTCGAAGAAGGCGCGGTTGGGCAGGCCGGTCAGGCTGTCGTGGCTGGCCTGGTGGGCGAGGGTTTCGTTCTCGCTTTGCAGGTGGTTCTGCCACACCTCCAGCTCATCGAGCAGGGCATTGAAGTCGTTGCCCAGCTCGTTGAGCTCGGCGATCTGGGTTTCCGGCACGCGGCGGTCGAAACTGCGCTCGCGCCGCGCCGCATGGGCGACGCTGGCCAGGTTGCGCAGGGGCCGGATGATGTCGCCGAACAGGCGTCGTGACAGGTACAGCGCCAGCACCGCACTGAGCACCGTGCACACCAGGATCCCGACCAGGCCGCTGAGCAGGAAGCGCACCAGGCTGCCACCCTGCCCGGTCAACTCGATATGCCCGACGCGCTGGCCCATGTGTTGCACCGGCATGTTGATCGGCTCTTCCAGCAGGCTGCGCGCCACCTGGGTCTGCAACTGCGCCATCACACCGGGCGTATCACGCTGCCAATGAGCGAGCAGCTCGCCGTCGTTGTCGTAGACCTTGGCGTCGGCGACTTCCTCGGTGGAGGCGATCAATGCCAGCGCTTCGTTGGCCGCGGCACTGTCGTCGAACACCACGGCGGCCTCGACGGTGTAGTTGATGGAGCGAGCGATCAGGTGCAGGTTGTGATTGGCATAGACGCGCAACGCCGCCACGCCGAGCAGGGTCACCAACACACCGGCCAGGCCCGCGGCGAGCAGCGCCACGCTCAGGTGACGACGGCTGAGCACGGCGCGCAGGGTCGGCCGGCTGAAGCGCTTGGCTGAACGTTTCATGGCTGCCCTGCCCGCCGTCGCGACAGCTGCAGCACGCTGGGGTGGATGCGCACACCGCTGCGCGCCACCGAGTCGAGGTTGACGTCGAACGCCACCTGTTGGTCGCTGACCCGCAGGCAGAACAGGCTACCCACCGTGCACGGGTCATCGGCCTCACTGATGCTCAGCAGTGGGTGGCCATTGACCCGCTGGAACAGTCGCTCACGTTCCAGCTTGTCGAGCTTGCCGATATAGATGGCATCGCAGGCATTGGCCACGCTCGGGTCGTCGGCCAGCAGACGGCGCACCTGCAAGGGTTGCCCGGAGTTCTGCACGTTGCCCTTGATCAGGTCGTCGGCGTACTCGGTAGGGCCGACCAGGCACAGGCGCAAGGGGTTGGGGTCGGCAGGCCAGCGTGCGTAGCTGAGGATCCCCAGTACCACCTGGGTCACGGCCTTGGCCCGTTGCTGCGCCTGCGCGTCCGACGCGGCAGTGCCCGCCCAGGCGGGAGCGCCGGTCGACAACAGCGTGGCCATCAGCAGCGAGAGCGCACAACCCGTCACTCGTCTCAAGACCGAGACAGCCACAGTCATGGGGGAAAATCTCACAAAATGTTTGCGGATAATGCCGCAACGATAGCATATCGGCGGCGAACTCCAGAGTCAGACTTGCTCCAGCATCAGCCCCGAGACACGCCTGACCTTGCGCTCCACCGCTTCCTCGAACACCCCGGCGCGCGGCTCGATCAGGCTGAAGCATTGCTTGGCGCGGGTGATGCCGGTGTACACCAGTTCCTTGGTCAGCACCGGGTTCAAGGCATCGGGCAGCACCAGCGCGGTATGGCTGAACTCCGAGCCCTGGGACTTGTGCACGGTCATGGCGAACACGGTTTCCACTTCGCTGAGCCGGCTGGGCAGGACGAAGCGCACCCCACCGCTGCCATCGTTGCGCGGGAAGGCCACGCGCAGCAGCGCCTCGCCCTGCTCGTCCGGCAGGCGCAGGGCAATGCCGATATCACCGTTCATCAGCCCAAGACCGTAGTCATTGCGGGTGACCAGTACCGGGCGGCCCTCGTACCAGGGTTGCTGGCTATCGATCAGCCCGGCATTGTGCAGCACCCGGGCCACGCGTTCGTTCAGGCCTTCGACGCCCCAGGCGCCCCTGCGCACGGCGCAAAGCAACTGGAAGGCTTCGAAGCTCTGCAGTACCTCGGCCGCCCAGCGCTCCCAGCGCGGATCGTCGCCCGGGGTGCCAGGCGGCGGGCGCAAGCGGCCGATGGTGCGCAGGTAGCCACGGTAACCCTGCGGCCCTTCGCCGCCCTGGCCAAGGCCGTCTAGCAACAGGCGATCGAAGCGCTTGTCGTGTTCGCCGCCCAGGGTCAGGCAATGAACGTCCGCAGGCCGGGTCGCCAGCAGCGCCCGCGCCTCCAGCGCCTGCTGGCGATTGACCAGGCGCGCCAGCTGGCCGATGCCGCTGCCTTCGCCGAAACGCCGCGAATGACGTAGCATCACGATCTGCTGGGCCAGCGGATTGCGCTGGCCATCGCCCGGTTTCAGGCCGATGCCCGCCAGCGACTGCCCGCCCACCTGCTCCAGCCAGGCCAGGGTCTGCGGCCAGTAGCAGCCTTCCTCGGCGTCGCGACACAGGTCGCCCAGCACCGCCCCGGCTTCCACCGAGGCCAGCTGGTCCTTGTCGCCCAGCAGCACCAGCCGTGCGGTGGACGGCAGGGCATCGAGCAGGTTGGCCATCATCTCCAGGTCGATCATCGAGGCTTCGTCGATCACCAGCACGTCCAGCGGCAACGGGTTGCCGGCATGATGGCGGAAATGCCGCGAGCCTGGGCGGCTGCCCAGCAGGCGGTGCACGGTGCTGACCTCGGTGGGGATCTGCGCCCGTACCTCAACGTCCACCTGCAGGCGCTCGACCTGCTGGCCGATGGACTCGGTCAGGCGCGCCGCGGCCTTGCCGGTCGGTGCCGCCAGGCGGATACGCAGCGGCCGGCCTTGCTCGACCGCCGGCCCCTGCAACAATGCCAGCAGGCGTACCACGGTGGTGGTCTTGCCGGTGCCGGGACCGCCGGTGATCACACTGAAACCCGCTCGGGTGGCCAGCGCGCAGGCGAGTTTCTGCCAGTCCACCTCGCCGGCCGCCGAGCCGCCGTCGAACAGTTGCGCCAGGCGCTGGGCCAGATCGGCGGGCTGAGGCTGACGGCGCGCCAGGCGCTCATGCAGGGCGTCGTCGATCCGCCGCTCGTAGGCCCAGTAGCGGCGCAGGTACAGGCGCTCGGCGCTGAGCACCAGTGGCCGGGCGCGCTGTTCGACGCTATCGCCCGCCGCGACCAGCGGGCTCTCGGCAATCCGTTGCAGCCAGGTACCCAGGTCAAGGCTGGCCAGCAGTTGCGAAGGCAGCAGCAGCGGCCCGGCCAGGACATCGCCTTCCGGTGGCAGCGACAGGGCGAAGTCTGGTTCAGCGAGGGTCTGGCGCAGATCCAGGCACACATGCCCATGCCCCAGCTGGTGGCTGGCCAGCGCCGCAGCGAGCAGGACCAAAGGATCACTGCCTGGCGCCCGCTCCTCGAGAAAGCTCACGAAGGCCCGGTCCAGGGCACGCAACCAACCGCGCTCGACCCAACGATCGAGCAACGCCAGCAGGTCCTGGCTGGCGCTCAGATGCTCCGCCTGCAACGGCGTGGGCAGCAGGTCATCGAGGTTGCGGCTCATGGCGCGGCTCCGGCAAACAGGTCCTGTTGTTCAGGTTCTTGCTCACCCCGGAACATCGCGTCGAGCTGCTCGATCAGCGCCCGGGGTGGCCGCGCATGATACAGCCCGTGGCCCGCCGACGTGACGCCGCGCAGGAAGATGAACACGGCGCCACCGACATGCCGATCGTAGTCGTAGTCAGGCAGGCGGGCGCGCAACTGGCGATGCAGGGCCAGCAGGTAGAGCACGTACTGCAGGTCGTAGCGGTGCTCGAGGATCGCCTGCTCCATCGCCAGGTCGCCATAGGCTTCGGCGTCGGGGCCAAGCCAGTTGGACTTGTAGTCGGCCACGTAGTAGCGCCCGTCGAGCTCGAACGCCAGGTCGATGAAGCCCTTGAACATGCCATTGAGCAAGGTCGGTTGCGCGGCCGGGCGCGCCGCGCCGCCATGGGTATGGCGCGCCACCTGGTAGTCGAGGCGCAGGGCGTCGACCTGGTGGCTGGCGAACCAGAACTCCATTTCGATCTGGTAATGGTTCAGTTGCGCCAGGGTCAGGGTGGCACCCTGCAGCGGCATGGGTTGCAGCAGCAATTGCTGCAGCCACTGCGTCAGCGTGGGGATCCAGCCGGTCCAGTCGCGTCGATTGCAGCGCCGCCCCACGGTGCGTTCGATCACCTCGGCCTGGCTGCTGATCTCGGCGAAGCCTTCGCGGCCCGCCCATTCGAGCAGGCCATGGAGGAAGGTCCCCGGGTTCGGCCCACGGGGGAAGCGGTGGATATCGCCCGCCTCGGCCGGGACCTCGCGCAGCAGCTGGCTGTCCAGCAGCTCGTCGTCCAGCAGTTGCTGGGCCTGGGAGCTGTCGGCGATCAGCGTCTGGTCGCCCACCCGCAGGGCACTGTAGGAGGCAATCCACCAGTGTTCCGTGGCGGCGCGCCGTGGCTTGCGCGGCGGCAGGAGTTCGCGCTGGCTGTCCGGCGTGCGATAGCTCTGTGTCTGCACTTCGGGCAGCGCCTCCCGGCTGATGGCCGGGTTGCTCGCCGCCAGTGCCTGGAGCCACTCGCCCAGCTGGCTGGAGGCGGGCAACGGCAGCCCGCCGCCGAGCAGGTAACCCAGTGCCGAACGGTGCAGTTGCGAGCTGCGCTGGGTACCGCGCTTGAGGTCGGCGACGCCCAGCCAGCAGGCGTATTGGGCGCGGGTCAGGGCGACGTAGAGCAGGCGCAGGTCCTCGGCCAGGCGCTCGTCGTCGGCGCGCTCGATCTGCTCGGCATTCGGCGTCAGGGTCAGGTGCGCCACGCCCTGGTCATCGTGCCAGCCCAAGGGCAGGCGCTGGCCATCCACCGGTTTGCTGGTGCAGATGAACGGCAGGTACACCAGCGGGTATTCCAGGCCCTTGGATTTGTGGATGGTCACCACCTTGACCAGTTGCTCGTCGCTTTCCAGGCGCAGGATCTGCTCCTCGCCCGCCTGCCCTGCGTTGGCCAGGTGCTCGGTAAGGTGACGGATCAGCGCTTGCTCGCCATCCAGCTCGCCCGCCGCCTGCTGCAACAGCTCGGCCAGGTGCAGCAGGTTGGTCAGCACGCGTTCGCCGTCACTGCGGCCCATCAACGCGCGGGGCAGCTGGAAGTCATGCAGCAGGCGGCGCAGCATCGGCAGCACGCCCTGGCGTTGCCAGGTGTCGCGGTAGCGGCGAAAACGCATCACCCAGCCCTCCCAGACCCGTTCGTCCTGGTTCAGGCGCTCCAGTTCGACCAGCGGCAGGTCGAGGGTCAGGCTGGCCAGGGCGGCCTTGAGCAGGCGCTCCGAGTCCGGCTCGGCGCAGGCCTTGAGCCAGGCCAGCAGGTCGTGGGCCTCCTGGGCGGCGAACACCGAGTCCTTGTCCGACAGGTACACACTGCGCACATCGCGGGCGGCCAGCTCGGCGCGGATCAGCTGGGCCTCGCGGCCGTCGCGCACCAGGATGGCGATATCGGAAGGCAAACAGGGCCGCAGCTTGCCAGCAGCATCAGCGAAACCACTGACGCCTTGCTGCCCGCCATTGAGCAGTTCGACGATATGGCTCGCGCAACTGGCCGCCAGCTGCTGGCGATACAAAGTACTGGATACCGGCTCATCACTTTCAAGTTGCCAGCAACAAAGGGCTGCGCTCGGCTGCCCGGCCACCAGCAATTGCTCGCCACGGCCCTTGGCGCGTACTTCGACGAAAGGCAGCGGGTTATCGCCATGGGCCCGGAACAGGAATGCCCCACGGCCCTCGGCACGCTCCTCGGCCTGGAGGAATACCCGGTTCACCGCCGCGACCATGGCCTGGCTGGAGCGGTAGTTGGTGTCCAGGCTGTGCAGGCGCCCGGCGGTGGCGCGGCGCGCGGCCAGGTAGGTGAAGATGTCGGCGCCGCGGAAGGCATAGATCGCCTGCTTGGGGTCGCCGATCATGAACAGGCCGGTGTCCGGATTGTTCTCGCTGATACGGTAGATGCGCTCGAAGATGCCGTACTGGACGGGGTCGGTGTCCTGGAACTCGTCGATCAACGCGACCGGGAACTGCTCGCGGATCAACGCGGCCAGGCGCTCGCCGGCATCGCTGCCCAGGGCATGCTCAAGGCGCAAAAGCATGTCGTCGAAGCCCATTTCGGCGCGTCGACGCTTCTCCACCTCGAAGCGCGCCGAAACCCAGGCAGCGGCATGCTCCAGCAGGCGCGCATCGGGGCTGGCCAGCCCCTGCAACTGTTCACGCAGGGCCGCCATGGCGTGCAACGCCGGGTGCTGCGGTGGCTCGCCGGCCTTCCACGCCTCGGCCATGCCCGCCGGGGTCAGCCGGGTGAAGCCGGTGCCCAGGTCCAGCTCCATGGCCTGCTCATCACCGGCCCAGGCGCGCAGTTTGTCGAACCAGGGCTCGAAGTAGCGTGCCTGCAACTTGCGCCCGTCCGCCTGCTTGGCCGCCACGGCATCGCGGCAGATCTGCTGCAGCTCATCGGCCCAGGCGGCCCAAGGGGCCTTGAGCTGGGCCAACTGCTCGGTGCGCTGGCGCAGGGTCGCCTCGATCAAGGCTTGCGGCTCCTGCTCGTCCACCTGGCCACGGACGCGGCCGAACAATGGCCTGATCCTTGGCAACAAGGCATCGGGGCTGCCCCAGTTGCCGCGCACCCAGGCCAGCGGCTCGCCACGCATGCCGTAGCAGAAGCGCCGCCAGTAGTCGCGCATGACCTGGCCCAGCAACTCGCTGTGATCGGTTTCCAGGCTCTGGGTGAACAGGCTGCCACTGTCAAACGCATGCTCGCGCAACATGCGCTGGCACCAGCCGTGGATGGTCGACACCGCCGCTTCGTCCATCCATTGCACGGCGATTTCCAGACGGTTGGCACAGCGTGGCCAGTGCGCCCGTGGATAATCCTCGCGCAGCAGGTGCAGCAAAGGGTCGGCGTCCTCGAGCTCGCCGCGGAAAAAGCGCGCCGCTTCAGCCAGGCGCGCACGGATACGCTCGCGCAGCTCCTTGGTTGCCGCATCGGTGAAGGTCACCACCAGGATCTGCGGCGGCAGCAGCTCGCGGGCAAAGCCCTGCTCGCCGCCATGCCCGAGGATCAGGCGCAGGTACAGGGCCGAGATGGTGAAGGTCTTGCCGGTGCCGGCGCTGGCCTCGATCAGTTGGCTGCCGTGCAAAGGAAAGCTCAGCGCCAGGGGGCGGGCTTGGGTCATTGGGCGCTCTCCGGGTTGCCCAGGGTTTGCCAGGGCGCCGCGAACAAGGGGCGATACAGGGTTTCGCACCAACCCTCGAAGGTTTCCTCGAGGGCCAGTGCGGCGAAGTCACGGTATTGACG
The DNA here is from genome assembly GCF_050586565.1 of Pseudomonas sp. WC1. NCBI lineage: Bacteria > Pseudomonadati > Pseudomonadota > Gammaproteobacteria > Pseudomonadales > Pseudomonadaceae > Pseudomonas > Pseudomonas sp. WC1. The sequence continues at coordinate 3,449 of NZ_JBOBDQ010000074.1, read as the reverse complement.
GGCCAGGGCCAGGCTCTCGCTGCGCTCGCCGAAGCTGTTCTGACCGTCACCTTCGTAGGCCCGGGCCGCGGCAGCCAGGGCCTTGTCCGGGTCCTCCTGGGCCAGCCAGGCGAAGGCGGTCTTGGCCGCGACGGGCAAGGGCGCGTTCATTCCAGCCTGGCGAGCCACCAGCAGCTCGCCCAGGCGCTGCGTCGCATCGGCCTGCGGCAGCGGTGCCAGCAACAAGGTCAGGTCGCTGGCCACCAACGCGCTGTGCAGCGGATAGCCCGAGGCGCAGGCGGCAAGGTGCATGACCCAGGCCGGGATCAAGCGATGCCATTTCAGGCTGTTGCGCCCGGCACTGAGGGTATTGGGCACGGTGGCGATGCTCAGCAGGCTTTGGTCTTCGCCCTGGTACACACGGCCGAGCCAGCCTTCCAGGCGCTGCGCGCCCTGTTCGAAGTGAATCGGCAGGGCACCCTCGACCAGCGTCGGCCAGCGCTGCAGCAACTGTCGATGGCGTTGCAGCAAATCCGGCAGCGGCTGGATCAGCTCCGCCTGCAAGGCCTCACCGAACCCGGCCAACGGTAGCAGCCCGCAGGCCTGCAGCTTCCGGGCCTGGGCTTGCAGGGCTCGCTCAGCGTTGTCGGGGTCGGCCAGCGCGGCGCCGAGCAGGCTTTCACTCAGGCCATAGCGTTGCAGGGCATCCAGGACGAAGGGTTCTTCGTCCGGAGTCGGCGCTTCCAACGTTTCGAAGAACACTTTCAGGCGCTGGCTGAAAAAATGCCGTACCGGGTGGCGCAGGAAGTCCTGAAGCTGCACCAGGTTCAGCGGTTCATCGCTGACGTAGGGCGACAGCCCGATAGGGGCGGTCGCTGCGCCGTCCTCGGCCTGATGCAAGGCCAGCCACTCATGGGCAAAGCTGAACAGCGGGCTGCCTTTCTGGAAATAGCGCTGGCTGAACGGCTGCAGCGGATGCTCCTGGGTCAACGCATGCAGCAACTGCTGTCCAGCGTCATCGCGCAACCCGGCCTTGGCACCGGCGAGCTGCCAGCCGGCGGCCAGGTGATCGCGCAGTTGCCCGATCAGCACCGAGGCCGGACGCTCGCTGTTGTCGCGGATACTGCGTCCGACCCAGCTGACATAGAGCTGGTCACGTGCCGAAAGCAGGGCTTCGAGCAACAGGTAACGGTCATCCTCTCGCCGGGAGCGGTCGCCCGGGCGATAGTCGCTGGCCATCAGGTCGAAGTCCAGGGGCGGCTGGGCGCGTGGATAGTCACCATCGTTCATGCCCAGCAGGCAGACCACCCGGAACGGAATGGCACGCATGGGCATCAGGGTGCAGAAGTTCACGGAACCGGCAAGGAAGCGTTGCGACAACTTGCCCTGGTCCAACCCCGACAGCCAGGCTTCGCGCACCACCGTGAGCGGCAGCAGGTCTTGCAGGCCCACCGTTTCGCAAGTTTCCAGCCAGGTGTCGCGCAAATCCTGCAGTTGCACCAGGAGCAGCTCGTCGTGTTCGTTCTCGGCCAGGAAGAAGATCTGCAGCAGGGCGTGCAGCCGTGCGCCCCAGTCTGGCGCAGAGGCCGGCTGGGTCAGGGCCTGGCAAGCGACCTCCAGGGCATCGAGCAACGCGACCAGCGGCCCGATCAGCGCGGCATCGAGGCCGCCGATCTCGTCATAAGGCTCGATGCCGTCACAGCCTTCGCCCACCCCGACCGCGTACCCCAGCAACATCCGGCGCAGGCCGAATCGCCAGCTGTTCTGCTCCAGCCCTTCCGGCAGCCCCAGGCTGGCGCGCTGTTCGGCACTCAGCCCCCAGCGGATACCCGCCCCTTCGATCCAGCGATGCAGCGTCGGCAGGTCGCCTTCCTGGATGGCGAAACGGGCGCGCACGGCCGGTACGTCCAGCAGATCGAGCACTTCACTGACGGCAAAGCGGCTGTCGGGCAGCTTGAGCAGGTGCTCCAGCGCAATCAGCAATGGGTCGCGACCACGCTGGCCCTGGTCGGTCAGGGTGAAGGGGATGTAGCGCGGGTCGCTGCGATCGAGCTGGCCGAACACGGCACGGATATGCGGTGCGTAGGTGTCGATGGCCGGCAGCATGACGATGACGTCGCGCGGGCGCAGGGTCGGGTCGGCGCTGAAGCGGGCGAGTAACTGGTCGTGGAGGATCTCGACTTCGCGCTGCGGGCTATGGGCCAGGTGGAAGCGCACGGAGCGGTCCTTGGCCGGATCGACTGCTGGCCATTGCGTACGCGTCTCGGCCAAAGGCCGCAGCTCGAGGATATCGTCCTGCAGCTGGTTGAGCAGGGTCTCGGGTTGTGCATCACTGAACAGGTCGATACGGCCTTCGCTGAAGACATTCTGGTAGCTGCCTGGGTCGTCGTAGCTGTCGAGCAGGTTGATGTAGTCGCGCCCCTGCTTGCCCCAGGCCGCCAACAGCGGATGGGCATGCTGATGCAGCAGTTCGTCGTCCAGCTGCAAAGGCATGCCCTGCTTGCGTTGCTGGCGTTTGTACTGGTGCCGCAGCAGGTCCTTGTCGGCGACGATATCGCCCCAGTGGTGACGACAGGGGTTGTGCACGCACAGCAGCACCTGGCTGAAACGGGCAAGACCTGCCAGGGCTTCCAGGATCTGTGCCGGCAGCGACGAAATGCCGAACACGATCAATCGCGCCGGCAGCCCTGGGGGCGCCTGCTCCAGGCTGTTGATACGTTCGATGAAGCGCTGGTGCACACCGGCTCGGCTCTGGGCCATGCCCTCCTCGCCCACGTCCTCGAGCAGGAGCCGCCACAACTCGGCCTGCCAGCGATTGCCAGCAGCCAAGGGCTTGCGCTCGCCACGGGCGGTATTGAGTACATGGGCACCATCTGCCCAGTCCTTCAACCAGTCGGCGCGGTAGACCTGGTACTGGTCGAACAGGTCGGCAAGGCGCTCAGCTAGCTGGTAACGCTTGCGCAGGTCGCTATCGTCGGTGAGGAAGCGGCGCAGAGGTTCGAAGTGCGGACGCTCGATCACTTCCGGGAGCAGACGCATCAGGCGCCAGGTCAGGGGGGCCTTGTCGAGCAGCGAAACCTCGGGGATTTCATCACGGCCCAACACACGGCGATACAGCTGCCACATGAAGCTGCCCGGGAGCTGCACATCGATGGCAGCGGCGATCCCGCAACCGCCCTGATCGTCGTCTTGCGGGTCCTCGGCCAGAGCCAGTTTCAGCCATTGGGCGATACCGTTGCTCTGTACCAGCGCAATCTCGTTTTCCAGTGGCGCCAGGGGGTAGCGGCGCATCACGCTCACCACCAGATTACGCAGTTCGTCCAAGCGATTGCCCTGGACGATCATGAAACCTGGGTGGAGTGAGGTGGTCTGCGGCATAGGAGCTCTCGGGAATGCGGTTAATGCTGACGGGAAACCTTATCACGGAGACAGCAGACAAGGTCTCGCGATGCTGCCCGGCAGGCCATGGG
>NZ_JBOBDQ010000073.1:0-23392 GCF_050586565.1 Pseudomonas sp. WC1 | reverse complement strand
TTGCCGGCGATGGGCTGCGAAGCAGCCCCAATCAGTTCCAGACTGAAACGCTTACTTGCGCTTCATCGACAGGAAGAACTCATCGTTGGTCTTGGTCTGCTTGAGCTTGTCGACCAGGAACTCGATGGCGGCGATCTCGTCCATCGGGTGCAGCAGCTTGCGCAGGATCCACATGCGCTGCAGTTCGTCGTCGGCGGTCAGCAGCTCTTCGCGACGGGTACCGGACTTGTTGATGTTGATGGCCGGGAACACACGCTTCTCGGCGATGCGGCGGTCCAGGGGCAGCTCCATGTTGCCGGTACCCTTGAACTCTTCGTAGATCACTTCGTCCATCTTCGAGCCGGTTTCGACCAGCGCGGTGGCGATGATGGTCAGCGAACCGCCTTCCTCGATGTTACGGGCGGCACCGAAGAAGCGCTTCGGCTTTTCCAGGGCGTGGGCGTCGACACCACCGGTCAGCACCTTGCCGGAGCTCGGGATCACGGTGTTGTAGGCACGTGCCAGACGGGTGATGGAGTCGAGCAGGATGACCACGTCTTTCTTGTGCTCGACCAGGCGCTTGGCCTTCTCGATGACCATCTCGGCAACCTGCACGTGGCGGGTCGGCGGCTCGTCAAAGGTCGAAGCGACCACTTCGCCGCGCACGGTGCGCTGCATCTCGGTCACTTCTTCCGGGCGCTCGTCGATCAGCAGGACGATCAGGTGGCACTCGGGGTTGTTACGGGTAATGTTGGCTGCGATGTTCTGCAGCATGATGGTCTTACCGGCTTTCGGCGGTGCGACGATCAGGCCACGCTGGCCTTTGCCGATCGGGGCGCACAGGTCGATGACGCGACCGGTGAGGTCTTCGGTGGAGCCGTTACCGGCTTCCATCTTCAGGCGCTTGTTCGGGAACAGCGGCGTCAGGTTTTCGAACAGGATCTTGTTCTTCGCGTTTTCCGGACGGTCGAAGTTGATGGTATCGACCTTCAACAGCGCGAAGTAACGCTCGCCTTCCTTCGGTGGGCGGATCTTGCCGACGATGGTGTCGCCGGTGCGCAAGTTGAAGCGACGGATCTGGCTGGGCGAAACGTAGATGTCATCAGGGCCGGCCAGGTAAGAGGCATCCGCCGAACGCAGGAAACCGAAACCATCCTGGAGAATCTCCAGCACGCCGTCACCCGAGATCTCTTCGCCGCTTTTCGCATGCTTCTTCAGCAGGGCGAAAATCACGTCCTGTTTGCGCGAACGGGCCATGTTTTCGATGCCCATCTGTTCGGCCATTTCCAAAAGATCGGTAATCGGCTTTTGCTTGAGTTCTGTCAGGTTCATAAGGGGAGTGACGTAATCATGTAAGGAAGGGAAAAATTAAGCAGTTGGCTTAATGAGGCCGCGCCGCTAGATGGCGACAGGATCGCGTACTGATTCGAATTAGGGATGCTTCGGCGACGGCGTGCAGAGGGCACTGGAGAAGCAGTGCGAGGCCGAATGTAACACTTGCTTTTTTCGACGTCTAGTGGTTTTGGCCAGTGTTTTACGGGGCTATTCGACTGGATGGTTGCAAGGCCGGGGCTCGCCAGCCCCCAGGGAAACCAACTACAACAGATAAAGAAAAGCCCCGCATTTGCGGGGCTTCATCAAATCACAGGCTGGCGTCGAGGAACGCTTTGAGCTGCGACTTGGACAACGCGCCGACCTTGGTGGCCTCGACGTTGCCGTTCTTGAACAGCATCAGCGTCGGGATACCACGCACGCCATGCTTGGCCGGAGTTTCCTGGTTTTCGTCGATGTTCAGCTTGGCGATGGTCACCTTGCCTTGATATTCCGAAGCGATGTCGTCCAGTACCGGCGCGATCATCTTGCATGGGCCGCACCATTCAGCCCAGTAGTCGACCAGCACCGCGCCTTCAGCCTTGAGTACGTCGGCTTCGAAGCTGGCGTCGGTGACATGTTTGATAAGATCGCTGCTCATGGATATCTCCAGGTCGTAAGCACAAAAAAACGTTGCCCATCATAGCCGCACCCAGGCGCGACAGGAAGCCACAGACGATTGAGTGTAACTATAGTGGTGCAAGACGCCACGAATCGAAACTGTCATATCACGGTCATAACATTGCTATGACATTGCCATGCATCAAGCCTTGCAGTGCCGCTCGTTGGCGTAGGACCACGATCGTGGCACGATTGCCGGGTTAACGACCGAGAACCTCCAGACCATGCCGCATACCACCGCGAAGAACCTGTCTCTGATCGCCGCCATCGACCTGGGCTCCAACAGCTTCCACATGGTCGTGGCCAAGGCCCATCACACGGAAATCCGCATCCTCGAAAGGCTTGGAGAAAAGGTTCAGCTCGCCGCCGGCATCGACGATGAGCGCAGGCTCAGCGAAGAAGCCATGCAACGCGGCCTGGAATGCCTCAAGCGCTTCGCCCAACTGATCAACGGCATGCCACAGGGCGCGGTGCGCATCGTCGGCACCAACGCCTTGCGCGAAGCACGCAACCGCAACGAATTCATCCTGCGCGCCGAGGCCATCCTCGGCCACCCGGTCGAGGTCATTTCCGGCCGTGAAGAGGCGCGCCTGATCTACCTGGGCGTGTCCCACACCCTGGCCGACACCCCGGGCAAGCGCCTGGTCGCCGACATCGGCGGCGGCAGCACCGAGTTCATCATCGGCCAGCGTTTCGAGCCGCTGCTGCGCGAAAGCCTGCAAATGGGCTGCGTCAGCTTCACCCAGCGTTATTTCCGCGACGGCAAGATCACCCCGGCGCGCTACGCCCAGGCCTACACCGCCGCGCGCCTGGAGCTGATGAGCATCGAGAACGCCCTGCACCGCCTGACCTGGGACGAGGCGATCGGCTCATCCGGGACCATCCGTGCCATCGGCGCCGCCATCAAGTCCGGCGGCCTGGGCAATGGCGAGGTCAACGCCGAGGGCCTGGCCTGGGTCAAGCGCAAGCTGTTCAAGCTGGGCGAGACCGACAAGATCGACTTCGAAGGGGTCAAGCCCGATCGCCGCACCATCTTCCCGGCGGGGCTGGCCATCCTCGAGGCGATCTTCGACGCGCTGGAGCTGCAGCGCATGGAGCACTGCGACGGTGCCCTGCGTGAGGGCGTGCTGTTCGACCTGCTGGGCCGCCACCACCACGAGGACGTGCGCGAGCGCACCCTGAACTCGCTGATGGAGCGCTACCACGTCGATCAAGGCCAGGCCGCACGCGTGGAGCGCAAGGCGCTGCACGCCTTCGATCAAGTGGCCAAGGCATGGGACCTAGAAGACGGCAACTGGCGCGATCTTCTGGGTTGGGCGGCGAAAGTGCATGAAGTGGGCTTGGATATCGCCCATTATCACTACCACAAGCACGGAGCCTACCTGATCGAGCACTCCGACCTGTCCGGCTTCTCCCGCGAAGACCAGCAGATGATGGCACTGCTGGTGCGCGGCCATCGCCGCAACATTCCCAAGGACAAGTTCGCCGAGTTCGGCGACGAAGGCATCAAGCTGATCCGCCTGTGCGTACTGCTGCGCTTCGCCATCCTCTTCCACCACATCCGCGGCACCCAGCAGATGCCGAAAGTGGTGCTGCACGCCGGCGACAACAGCCTGGAAGTGGTTTTCCCTGGCAACTGGCTGGAACAGAACCAGCTGACCCAGGCCGACTTCGCCAACGAGGCGGAGTGGCTGGCCCGGGTCGGCTTCGTCCTCAGCGTACGTTGAGCACCGGGTTGCTCAGGCGCTCCAGCAGGGTCGCCTGGGCACTGCGCGGGTTCTGGTTGCCGGTCGGGGTGCTGCGCACGTAGCGCCCGTCCGGCTGCAAGGTCCAGGCCTGGGTGTTGTCGGTCAGGTAGCCTTCCAGTTCCTTCTTGACCCTTAGCAACAGCTTCTTGCCTTCCACCGGGAAGCAGGTCTCGACGCGCTTGTCGAGGTTGCGCTCCATCCAGTCGGCACTGGACAGGTAGATCTGCTCCTCGCCGCCATTGAGGAAATAGAACACCCGGGTGTGCTCGAGGAAGCGGCCGATGATCGAGCGCACATGGATGTTGTGCGAAACGCCCGGGATGCCCGGACGCAGGCAGCACATGCCGCGCACCACCAGGTCGATGCGCACGCCCGACTGGCTGGCCTTGTACAGCGCCTTGATGATCTTGGCGTCGGTCAGCGAATTGAACTTGGCGATGATGTGTGCCGGCTTGCCCTCCAGGGCGAACTGGGTCTCCCGGGCGATCATGTCGAGCATGCCCTTCTTCAGGGTGAAGGGCGCGTGCAGCAGCTTCTTCATGCGCAGGGTCTTGCCCATGCCGATCAACTGACTGAACAGTTTGCCGACGTCTTCGGTGAGGGCGTCGTCGGAGGTCAGCAGGCTGTAGTCGGTGTACAGGCGGGCGTTGCCGGCGTGGTAGTTGCCGGTGCCCAGGTGCGCGTAACGGACGATCTCGCCCTGCTCGCGGCGCAGGATCAGCATCATCTTGGCGTGGGTCTTGAAACCGACCACCCCATAGATCACCACCGCGCCGGCGGCCTGCAGGCGGCTGGCCATCTGCAGGTTGGACTCTTCGTCGAAGCGGGCGCGCAATTCGATCACCGCAGTGACCTCCTTGCCGTTACGCGCCGCGTCCACCAGGGCGTCGACGATCTCCGAGTTGGCGCCCGAGCGATAGAGCGTCTGGCGTACGGCAAGCACGTGCGGGTCCTTGGCGGCCTGGCGCAGCAGGTCGATCACCGGGGTGAACGACTCGAACGGGTGCATCAGCAGCACGTCCTGCTTGCCGATCACGCTGAAGATGTTGTCGGCATTGACGAGCAGCTTGGGGATCGCCGGGGTGAACGGCGTGTACTGCAGCTCCGGGTGGCTGTCGAGCCCGGTGATGCTGAACAGGCGGGTCAGGTTGACCGGGCCGTTGACCTGGTACAGCTCGCTCTCGCTCAGGCTGAACTGCTTGAGCAGGTAGTCGGAGAGGTGTTTCGGGCAGGTGTCGGCCACCTCGAGGCGCACCGCATCGCCGTAGCGGCGCGAGAACAGCTCGCCGCGCAGGGCCCGGGCCAGGTCGTCGACTTCTTCGGAGTCCAGCGCCAGGTCGGCGTTACGGGTCAGGCGGAACTGGTAGCAACCCTTGACCTTCATGCCCTGGAACAGGTCATCGGCATGGGCATGGATCATCGACGACAGGAACACATAGTTGTCACCAGGCCCACCCACGTCTTCCGGCACGCGGATTACCCGCGGCAGCAGGCGCGGTGCCGGAATGATCGCCAGGCCCGAATCGCGGCCGAAGGCGTCGACACCCTCGAGCTCGACGATGAAGTTCAGGCTCTTGTTCACCAGCAGCGGGAACGGGTGGGTCGGGTCGAGGCCGATCGGGGTGATGATCGGCGCGATCTCGTCGCGGAAGAAGCGCCGTACCCAGGTCTTGAGCTTGGGCGTCCAGTAACGGCGGCGGATAAAGCGAATGGCGTGTTTTTCCAGCTCCGGCAGCAGCACGTCGTTGAGGATCGCGTACTGGCGATCCACTTCGAGATGCACCAGCTCGCTGATGCGCGCCAGCGCCTGGTGCGGCTGCAGGCCGTCGGCGCCGGCCTGTTCGCGGGCGAAGTTGATCTGCTTCTTCAGGCCGGCCACGCGGATTTCGAAGAACTCGTCCAGGTTGCTGGAGAAGATCAACAGGAACTTCAGGCGCTCGAGCAGCGGGTACGACTCGTCCAGCGCCTGCTCCAGCACGCGGATATTGAACTGCAGCTGCGAAAGCTCGCGATGAATGTACAGGCTGCTGTCGTCCAGGCTCGGCACGGCGATCGCCGGAGCCGGCGCAGGCGCAGGCGCTGGAGCAGGGGCGGCTTCAGCGGCAGGTTCCGGCTGCGCTACCGCCGGCAGGTCGGGCGGCGTCTGCACCATCTCTTCGGGCACGGCCTGGGCATCCTTGATCGCGACAGGGTTGAGCACTTCGTTATTCATCTGACGTTCCTGGAGAGCGTTACTGCCCTCTCATCATTTGAGCGGCACGCACGGCGAAATAGGTCAGGATGCCATCGGCGCCTGCCCGTTTGAATGCGGTGAGGGATTCAAGGATCACGGCTTCGCTGAGCCAGCCGTTCTGGATCGCGGCCATGTGCATGGCGTACTCGCCGCTGACCTGATAGACGAAGGTCGGCACCTTGAACTCGGTCTTCACCCGGTGAACGATGTCCAGGTACGGCATGCCCGGCTTGACCATGACCATGTCGGCGCCTTCGGCGAGGTCGGTGGCCACTTCGTGCAAGGCCTCGTCGCTGTTGGCCGGATCCATCTGGTAGGAGGCCTTGTTGGCCTTGCCCAGGTTCAGCGCCGAGCCGACCGCATCGCGGAACGGGCCGTAGTAGGCGCTGGCGTACTTGGCCGAGTAGGCCATGATGCGCACGTTGACGTGGCCGGCCACTTCGAGAGCCTCGCGGATCGCGCCGAGACGGCCGTCCATCATGTCCGATGGGGCGACTACCTGGGCGCCAGCCTCGGCATGGGACAGCGCCTGACGCACCAGCGCGTCGACGGTGATGTCGTTCTGCACGTAGCCTTCCTCGTCGAGGATGCCGTCCTGACCGTGGGTGGTGAACGGGTCAAGGGCCACGTCGGTGATCACCCCCAGCTCCGGGAAGCGGGCACGCAGGGCACGGGTGGCGCGCTGGGCGATGCCGTCCGGGTTCCACGCTTCGGCGCCATCGAGGGATTTCTTTTCGGTCGGGGTCACCGGGAACAGCGCCAGCGCCGGAATGCCCAGCTCTACCCACCCCTGTGCGGCTTCCAGCAACAGGTCAATCGACAGGCGCTCGACGCCCGGCATGGACGGCACTTCTTCGCGGCGGCCTTCGCCGTCCAGTACGAATACCGGAAGAATCAGGTCATCGACGGTCAGGGTGTTTTCGCGCACCAGGCGACGGGAGAATTCGTCCCGACGATTGCGACGCAGACGGGTGGCAGGAAACAGACGATTGGCGGGGGTAAAGCTCACGGCAGACTCCTGAGCCCGCGCAGGCGGGCGAGCGCGACAGTTATAAGCGGCCATTATGACGCCTGTGTGACACCCGAGGGCAACCCTGCGACTTGTGGCCGCAGTCATTGTCCTTGTAGGAAATGTTCACGTCGAGACACATTTGGACACTTTCCCGATCGCGCCCGAAGGGGTAGGCTGCGCGTTCATTTCGCCAGCACGCCAGAAAATGCTTCAACAATTCCTGAACGATTTCGGCTATTTTGCCCTTTTTCTCGGCACGTTCTTCGAGGGCGAGACGATCCTCGTGCTCGCTGGGTTTCTTGCGTTCCGCGAATACATGGATATCAAGCTGGTAGTCCTGGTAGCCTTTTGTGGCAGCTACGCCGGTGACCAACTGTGGTACTTCATGGGCCGCCGCCATGGACGCAAGATCCTCGCCCGCAAGCCTCGCTGGCAGGCCATGGGCGACCGCGCGCTGGAGCATATCCGCCGCCATCCGGACATCTGGGTGCTGAGCTTCCGCTTCGTCTACGGCCTGCGCACGGTCATGCCGGTGGCCATCGGCCTGTCCGGCTACCCGCCACGCCGCTACCTGCTGCTCAATGGCATCGGCGCCGCAGTCTGGGCCCTGGCTCTGGGCCTGGCTGCCTACCACTTCGGCGCCATCCTCGAAGGCATGCTGGGCAGCATCAAGAAATACGAGCTATGGGTGCTCGGCGGCCTGCTGGTGCTGGGCCTCGCGCTCTGGCTGCGTCGGCGCTTTCGCAATAGCCGCGCCGAGCGTCGCGCGGCGGCAGAGGGCCAGGCCGCCGAGGCTGAGCAAGCTGTAGCCGAGCAGCAGCAGCCAGAACAACGGCGTGACCAGCACTAAGCCAAGCGCGCCGGCCAGATACAGCGCGGGCGCATTCGACAGCAGGCGCGCCAGTTCCAGGCGCCCTGCCCAGGCCCGGTCTTCCAGCGCCACGCCCAGCACGAACAGCCCGAACGCCATCACCATCCAGCCCAATGCCAGGGCCGCGGGCGTCACCTGCTCCGCCACCTCCATCAGATAACTGCCCAACGCGACGTAGACCGCGAACTGCGCCGTGACGTACAACTGCTGCGCAGCGCCCAGCGGGATCGCGAACTTGCGAAACGCGGCGAGGTCCTGCTTGGCCTGTGGATAAGCGGCGGCCACGTCCGCCGGCCGCCAGCCGGTGGGCATGAACCAGATGCGCAGCTTGTCCCACCAACGGGCCGTTCGCCGGGCGTCGTCCCACAGCTGGGCATAGAACTGCACGTTGGCCCACAGCGGGTTCCAGCTCGCCAAAGGCGTGGTCACGCCAAAGATCACCGGCTCGCGCTCGTCCTCTTCCTGGAAGGTGCCGAACAGCCGGTCCCAGATTATGAACACGCCGCCGTAGTTGCGATCCAAGTACAGAGGATTCTGCGCATGGTGGACGCGATGGTTGGACGGCGTGATGAAAATCCACTCGAGCCAGCCCAGCTTGGGCACATGGCGGGTGTGCACCCAGAACTGGTACAGCAGGTTCAGCGATGCCACGGTGATGAACACCAGGGGCGGCACGCCCAGCAGCGCCAGCGGCAGGTAGAAGATCCAGGAAAACAAGAACCCGCTACTGGTCTGGCGCAAGGCGGTGGTGAGGTTGTACTCCTCGCTCTGGTGATGCACCGAGTGCGCTGCCCACAGGATGTTGCGCTCGTGGCCCAGGCGGTGCAGCCAGTAGTAACAGAGGTCGTAAAGCACGAAGGCGACCACCCACACCCACCAGGCATCCGCCGGCAGCCGCAACCAGGCCAGGTGCTCCCATGCCACGGCATAGGTGACCAGCCCCACCCCTTTGGTCAGCAGCCCGGTGCTGGTGGACAGCGCACCGGTGCTCAGGCTGTTGATCGAGTCGGCAAGCTGGTAGTTGCGACGCCCGCGCACGCGGTCGGCTATCAGCTCCACCGCGATCAGCACGAAGAAGAACGGCACGGCCAGCAGAATCAGGTCCATGAACGGCCACCTCCAAGGTTGTTCACGAAGATTAGGCCCGGCGAAGGGCAAATCCCATGGCTACATCTGCCAAACTAGAGGACATTTAGCGCCTCGACACTGGAGTATTGAGCATGACAAAAAAAGTTGCGGTGATTCTGTCCGGTTGCGGCGTGTACGACGGCGCCGAAGTCCATGAGAGCGTGATCACCCTGCTGCGCCTGGACCAGCGCGGCGCCCAGGTGCAGTGCTTCGCGCCGAACATCGCGCAGATGCATGTGATCGACCACCTGACCGGGGAAGAGATGCCGGAATCGCGCAATGTGCTGGTGGAGTCGGCGCGCATTGCCCGTGGCGAGGTGAAGGACATTCGCGAAGCCAAGGTCGAGGACTTCGACGCCCTGATCGTGCCGGGAGGCTTCGGCGCGGCGAAGAACCTGTCGAACTTTGCCGTCGAAGGCGCCAACTGCACCGTGCAACCGGACGTGCTGGCACTGGCCGAGGCGTTTGCCGACGCCTGCAAGCCGGTCGGGCTGATCTGCATCTCGCCGGCCTTGGCGGCGAAGATCTATGGGCCGGGCGTGGTCTGCACCATCGGCACTGACGCCGGCACCAGCGCGGCGGTGGTGAAGATGGGGGGCACCCATGAAGAGTGCGATGTGCACGATATCGTCGAAGATACCCAGCGCAAGCTGGTGACTACCCCGGCGTACATGCTGGCCAAGTCGATCAGCGAGGCGGCGGGTGGCATCTACAAGCTGGTGGACCGGGTGCTGGAGCTGACCCACGAGGGTGACAAGTAAGGCCTCGAAGGCCTGCTACGCAGGCCATCGCCGGCAAGCCGGCTCCCACAGGATCACCTACAGATGTGGGAACCGGCAGCCCCACGTACTTAACGCTTGGAAAGCCGTCCCAGAATCCGGTCCAGGGCATTGGCGAACGCCTGCTTCTCCCGTTCGCCATAAGGTGCCTGCCCGCCGCCCACTTGCCCCTGCTCGCGCAGTTCGGTGAACAGGTTGCGCACCGCCAGGCGCTCGCCCATGTTGCGCTCGTCGAACTCGCGGCCACGCGGGTCCAGCGCGGCCACGCCTTTCTTGATCAAGCGGTCGGCCAGTGGCACGTCGCTGCAGATCACCAACTCGCCCGGCACGGCGTTGTCCACCAGGTAATCGTCGGCCGCGTCCATGCCGCTGGGCACCACGATAAGCCGCACGCAGGCGAAGGCCGGCTTGATCTGTGGCTGACCGGCCACCATCACCACCTCCAGCTTGCGCTTGAGGGCGAACTTGACGATCAGGTCCTTGGCCGCCTTGGGGCAGGCGTCGGCGTCGATCCATACACGCATGGGATTAATCCTGTACTCCGGGCGGACATTATGCCAGCCCCAGCCTCATTGCGGGGCGGGGTGGAGGCACCCCACCCCCACCCCCTGCACGGACTCAGCTGGCCGCCGCCCGGCGCTTCTCGGCCAAGCGGCTGCGTCCATAGAGGAACACGATAGCCAGCAACGCCACCGCCTGCGCACTCAGCGAGTAAAGATCGGCGTGGATCCCCAGCCAGTCGAACTCGAAGAACGCCACCGGCCGCGTACCCAGCACGCCGGCCTCCTGCAGCGCCTTGACGCCGTGCCCGGCGAACACCACCGACAGCGCACAGAGCAAAGCCGCGTTGATGCTGAAGAACAGCGACAGCGGCAGCTTGGCCGAACCGCGCAGGATCACCCAGGCCAGGCCCACCAGCAGCACCAGCGCCGTGGCACCGCCTGCCAGAACCGCCTGGTGGCCAGCCGGGCCGGCCTGCAGCCAAAGGGTCTCGTAGAACAGGATCACCTCGAACAGCTCGCGGTACACCGAGAAGAACGCCAGCACGGCAAAGCCGAAGCGCCCGCCGCCACTGACCAGGCTGCTCTTGATGTAGTCCTGCCAGGCGGCCGCGTGGCGGCGGTCGTGCATCCACACGCCTAGCCACAGCACCATCACCGCGGCGAACAACGCCGTGCAACCTTCGAGCAGTTCACGCTGCGCGCCACCGACATCGATCACATAGGCCGCCAGGGCCCAGGTGGCGAAACCGGCGACCAGCGCCAAGGCCCAGCCGACGTTGACGCTGCGCACCGCCGACTGCTGGCCGGTGTTGCGCAGGAAGGCGAGGATCGCCGCCAGCACCAGGATCGCCTCCAGGCCCTCGCGCAGCAGGATCAACAGGCCAGAGATGTAGCTCAACGACCAGCTCAGGCCATCGCTGCCCAGCAGCTTCGAGGCCTGTTCGAGCTTGACCTTGGCTTCGGCCAGGCGCTGGTCGGCCTGGGCCACCGGCAGGCCGTCCTGCAGCGACTGACGGTAGGCCATCAGCGACTTTTCGGTGTCCTTGCGGGCCTGGGTGTCGATGTTGTCGAGCGAGCTTTCCACCAGCTCGAAGCCTTCCAGATAGGCCGCCACCGACAAATCATAAGCTTGATCGTGGTCGCCGGCGCGGTAGGCCGCCAGGCTCTTGTCCAGGGTGCTGGAGGTGTACTCGAGCAGTTGCGCCGGGCCACGCTTGACCTGCGGCGGTTGCGCCCGCTGGGCGCGGAACGCGGCCACGGCGTTTGCGCCTTCACTGGCGGCAACTTCGGCCGGGGTCTGCCGGGCCAGATCGGCGAGGTTCCAGGTCTTGTCGCTCTTGGCCGCCTGCGGATCGGCGGTGAAGCTGGCGATATAGGCCGCCACGTCCCAGCGCTGGCGCTCGTCGAGCTGGTCGGCGAACGAGGGCATCTCGGTGCCCTCGATGCCCAGCCCGAGGGTGTTGTACAGGTCGAACAGGCTGAGCTGGTCGAGGCGCGCGGCATCGCGCAGGTTGGCCGGCGCAGGCTCCAGGCCGACGCCGGCCGGGCCATCGCCCAAGCCGGTATCACCGTGGCAGATCGAGCAATTCTGGGCATACAGAGATGCGCCGCGGGCCGGGTCCGGGGTGATCACCGGTGCCTGGCTGACCTCGTAGGCCACGGCCAGGCGTGCACCCAGCTGGCGGGCCTGGCGAGCAACACCGGCGCCATCCTGTCGCTGGTCGATGGCCTGGCGCAGGCTCTGGACACCCTGCTCCAGGGCGCCGCGTTCGGCATGCTCGGGCAGCCCCTTGACCAGCTCGGCCAGCACGCCGCTGAACTCCTGTTGCTCGCGGTATTCCCCGTCGTCCACCACCTTGCCGTCGCGCACGGTTGGCGGGTAGTCGGCACCGATGTAGTCCAGCAGATGCAACGCCTTGGTCGCCTCGGCCGGTGCTTCGGCCAGCGTCGGGGTGCTGCACAGCGCCAGTACCGGGCCAAGCAACAGGGCAGGCAGCCAGGCAAGCAGACGGGAACGGGAAATCATGGCCAATCTCGACGGAAATACGAAAGAGAACATTGTTCACTTCCACTCCCCCCCGCTCAAGGCTCACCCGCATATTTCATGAAAAATCTTGCGACAAATTGACCGGTCGACAGCCTGGCAAGCGGATTTCCGACTGATGGCACGCCTGCAGAAAATGCGAAGCAATTCGCCATCACGTAGATACTACTTTGGGTATAATCCCGCGCCGCCGTAATAGCCATTAGCAATCAAGGCGCCTCCATCGAGAGGTTCTGGCGATAAAACAGAGGGATCTGCCGCCCCCGCCCACGCGGCCAACCGTTTCAGGGAAAGAAGAAGTCCGATGGTATCCCGCGCCCTCACCCTGGCGACCCTGGTCGCCGCCGTGCAGCTCACCGGCTGCTCGGTGTTCCGCAGCTACGACAGCGAACTGCAGGAGACCAACAAGCAGTTGGCCGCCGGCAATGTCGACGCCGCCCTCGCCCTGCTGGAAAGCAACAACAAAGGCGACAAGAAAGACCTGCTCTACTACTTCGAGAAAGGCGAGCTGCTGCGCTCCAAGGGCGACCTCAAGGGCAGCCAGGACGCCTGGCGCGCCGCCGACAGCGTGGTGTTCCAGTGGGAGGAGTCGGTCAAGTTCGACACCGACAAGTACCTGAGCCAGTTCGGCAGCTACCTGGTCAACGACAAGGTCCGCCGCTACGAAGGCTACGACTACGAAAAAGTCATGCTGACCACGCAGATGGCCCTGAACCTGCTGGCGCAGAACGATTTCGACGGCGCCCGCACCGAGATCAAGAAGACCCACGAGCGCGAAGCGATCATCGCCGAGCTGCGCGACAAGGAATACCTCAAGCGCGAGGAAGAGGCAGAGAAGGAAGGCATCAAGACCGAATACAAGGACCTGCAGGGTTACCCGGTCGCCAGCCTCGACGCCCCTGAGGTGGTCGGCCTGAAGAACAGCTACCAGAGCGCCTTCAGCCATTACCTCTCCGGCTTTGTCTACGAGGCTCTCGGCGAGAAAGGCCTGGCCGCGCCGGGCTACCGCAAGGCCGCCGAGCTGCGCCCGAACACAGCGCTGCTGGACCAGGCATTGCTGGCGCTGGACAAGAGCAGCGCCAAAGCCGGTGAAAGCGACGTGCTGATCGTGGTGCAGACCGGCCTGGCCCCGGCCCGCGATTCGATCCGTATCCCGCTGCCACTGCCGATCCAGGACAACCTGGTGATCACCCCGCTGTCGTTCCCGATCATCAAGGAAGACACCTCCACCGCGCACCTGAGCGAGATCCAGCTCAACGACAAGGCCCTGGCCCTGACCGCGCTCAACAGCACCACCGCCATGTCGCGCCGCGCCCTGCGCGACGACATGCCGGGCATCATCCTGCGCACCAGCGTGCGCGCCATCAGCCGTGGCGTGGCACAGAAGAACCTGAACCAGTCCAACCCGATGGCCGGGCTGGTGGTGGGAATCGCCTCCACCGTGCTGGAGGGTGCCGATACCCGCACCTGGCGCACCCTGCCCGACGAAACCCAGGTGGCCCGTGTACGCCTCAAACAGGGCGAACACCACCTGAGCCTGCCGTCGAGCCTCGGCGGCACCCAAGTCACGGTGAAAGTCGATCGCCCCTACCAGGTGGTCAGCCTGCGCGTGGTCGGCAACCGCGTGTTCGCTGGCGGCCCGTCCGTCGAAGTCGCCCCGCAGGCCGCAGCCACCGCTGTCGCCAGCCTCAAGTAACCCAAGGATCGAACATGCGCAAAACATGCCTCGCCCTGGCCGCCGTCGCCCTCCTGGCCGGCTGCGCCACTCCACCCCCTGCCCCCGGCAGCGCCGCCAGCAAGGTGGTGACCATGGGCCAGCTGGATGACATCGAGATCGGCCAGATGCGCGTCGCCCGCGAAAACGGCTACCTCACCGTCAACGTGGCTTTGACCAACAGCAGCCGCAGCAACCAGACCCTGTTCTACCGCTTCGCCTGGCTAGGCAGCGATGGTTTCCCGGTGGCCGATGAAGAGAGCTGGAAAGCCCTGCCGCTGTACGGCAAGCAGGCCAAGTTCCTGCCCGCCATCGCACCGACCCCCGCAGCCCGCGACTTCCGCCTCGAAGTCCACACCCGGTAACCCCTTTCAGGAGCACATTCGATGTTTGCACGCCTTTCCCTCGCCGCCCTCGCCATTGCCCTGGTCAGCGGCTGCAGCACCCCTTCGCCGGTTCTCGGCGGCAAGAACATCAGCTACGGCGACAGCAAGGCTGTCGAGCTGGTCACCAACGAGTTCGGCTCCACCGACCTGCAGATGATCGCCGAGAGCATGACCCGCTCGCTGGCCCAGTCCGGCGTGCTGCACGGCCGCCCGGTGGTGCAGGTGTACGACGTCAAGAACAAGACCAGCGAGTACATCGATACCCGCGAGATCACCACCTCGATCAAGACCCAGCTGATGAAGTCCGGCGCCGCCCGCTTCGCCAGCGACAACACCGACATGCAGAGCCAGGTCGACCAGCTCAAGCTGCAGAACCAGAGCGGCCTGTACAAGAAGAAGACCGTGGCCAAGACCGGCAACATGATCGCCGCCAAGTACCGCCTGGAAGGCTCGATCAGCTCGATCGTCAAGCGCAGCAGCGACTACAAGGACGTGTTCTACAAGTTCAGCCTACAGCTGATCGACGTGGAAAGCGGCCTGGCCGAGTGGATGGACGAAAAAGAAATCCGCAAGACCACGGAGCGCTGATCGATGCGTGCATGGATGGCAATCATTGGCCTGGCCTGCGCCTTCGGCGCGCAGGCGGCCCCCAAGGTGGCGGTGACCGACCTGGCCTACCAGGCGCAGGTGGAGGAATACATCCACACCATCAACGCCCAGAGCAGCGGCCAGGCTGGCATGTACCACGCCAGCGGCCAGTCGAGCTACAGCGAGTACGAGAGCCTCAACAGCTACATCGAGCAGACCGAACTGCGCAAGTTCGGTGGCGACATCAAGGGTGAGATCCTCAAGACCGGCATGTTCCAACTGGTCCAGGGCCGCCCCTACACCGCCGACTCGAAGGAAGACGTGTACGACGTGATCCGCCGCATCAAGAACGGTGCGTTCAAGGGCGCCGACTACGTGCTGTTCGGCACCCTGTCGGACATCGACTTCCAGCAGGACATCAACTCGCTGGATCACACCGACAGCTACTCGGCGGTATTGGGCCTGACCGTGGTCGCCGACTTCAGCCTGATCAACACCCGCACCTACGAGATCACCTCGGCGTTCACCGCCATGGGTGAGGGGCAGGACACCAAGCTGGTGAAAAGCCAGGACCGCCGCGTGACGCTGAACCGTCCGCGGGTGGTGCGGGATGTGTCGAAGGCGCTGGGCGAGGATGTTGCGCAGCAGCTGGCCGAACAGTTGGGCGGCTCGGTGCCCGGGCAGGCGAAACAGCCGCGTGGGCGGGACAACCTGCCGCCGGATGAGCCGGCGCGGGTGTTGAACTAAGCCGCCTGAGCCAAACGCAATCCCTGTACTGCAGAGCTGCCCCAGGATCTCTGTACCAAATCAGAATTGCCGGGGCCGCTATGCGGCCCTTTCGCCGCGCTTCGTCGCCACGACAAGCCGGCTCCCACAGGGATCGGAGCAGCTTTTGTGGGAGCCGGCTTGCCGGCGATGAGGCCAGCACAGGCAACCATGACAGCTACCCATTCAAAGCCAGATGGCATCCCAATGCGGATAATCGCCGATCCTCTCAACCAAGCCTGCCCGTTTGGGATTCATGACAATGTAGCGCGCAACAGCGCGCACATCCTCCTCACGCCGTAATGCCCGATCATGAAAGCCTTGCTGCCACAGGCGACCGGTGCGCCTCTGATATCCATTGATCATCCGCGTACTGCGCGACTTGACCCTGCGCATCAGCGTTTTCAGATCCACGTCCCCAAGCTCCACAAGCCAGTGAAAATGATCTGGCATCACAACCCAGGCCAGCGAACGGGCGATGCCTTCTTGCTCCACAGTGCGCAACTGCGCAATCAGCAACCGAGCCGATCGCAGATCGACCAGATACGGCACGCGGTTCAAGGTCTTGCTGGAGAGCAGGTAAAGCCTGCCTGGTTCGGAGAACCTGCCACGCCTGAGTTGATCGGAATGAGGACTATCCATATGCCTGCTCCTGTTGATGACAGGTCAGGCTAGTTCCCTCAGCGGGCGAGGCGTAAATGGAGTGACACGTGATGTTTCTGTGTTGCCTCCATCGCCGGCGAGCCGGCTCCCACAGGGATCTGTGCAGCCTTTGTGGGAGCCGGCTTGTCGTGGCGGCGAACCGCGACGAAAGGGCCGCACAGCGGCCCCAGGGATTTCAGGGCCTGGCGCTATTCTTCCAGCCGCCGCCCAAGGCCAGGAACACGCCAATCTGCCCCATTGTCACCTGGCTGTTGGCCGCCGCCAGCTGCGCCCGTACATCGGTGTAGGTCCGCGTCGCCTGCAGGTCCGCCAGGAACGACTCACGTCCTACCTGATAGCGCAGATGGGTCTGGTCCGCCGACTCCTTGGCGGAGCGCTCCGCCTCGGCCAACGCATCACGCCGGTCGAGCAATGCGCTGTATTGCGCCAGGCGGGTCTGGGTTTCGCGAATGGCATTCAGCACCACCCCATCGAAATGCGCCAGCGCCGCCTGGGTCGAGGCCTCGGCCATGCGGATGCGCGCGCGGGTGCCGTTGGTGGGGATGGTCCAACTGACCTGCGGGCCGAAGCCCCAGCGGTTGGTGGCCGGCTCACCGAGGTTGTCGAGGATGCCGATGGTGCCCACCTGGGCGCCGATGCTGATATCCGGGTACAGCGCGCCGGTGGCCACACCGATGGTGGCGGTGGCTGCCGCCAGCTGGCGTTCGGCCTGGCGCACATCCGGGCGGCGCTTGAGCAGAGCCGCACCATCGCCGACCGGAACCAGTTGCGACAGCTGTGGCAGCTCGGCGCAATCGGCGGTGCCGGCAGGCAATTGTTCGACAGGCTTGGCCAGCAACGCGGCGAGGGTGTAGAGGCCAGCCTCACGCTCGGCCTTGAAGCGCGGCAGCTCGGCGCGCAGCGACTTGAACTGGGTCTGCGAACGGGTGACCTGGGTCTCGTCGCCACGCCCGGCATCGCGCAGGCGCTGGGTCAGCTGCACGCCCTGCTGCTGCAGGTCCAGCGACTCGCGGGCGATGTGGTATTCCTCGTTGGCCGAGCACACCTGGGTATAGGCCTTGACCACATCGGCCACCAAGGTGATGCGCGCGGTGTCGGCAGCGGCCTGCACGGCATCGGCATTGGCCTTGGCGGCCTCGGTGCCGCGTTTGAAAGTCCCCCACAGGTCGAACTGGTAGCTGGCGCTGATGATCGCCTCGCCGATGTTGGCCACCGGCACTTTCTCCGGCAGCAGGAACGCTTCGCCGGACTCCTGCAGGCGCTGGGCACCCAGCTTGACGCCACCATTGAAGCCACCCTGCGATTCGGCCACCTCCACCTGGGCGCGGGCCTTGGCGATGTTGGCGGCAGCCACGCGCAGCTCGGTGTTGGCACCGAGCGCCTCGCGCACCAGCTGGTTGAGCCGTTGATCCTGATACAGCTGCCACCAGTCCTCGGGCACTGGCGCCGAGACCACGCTGTCGGCGTCCTGGCGCAGCGGGCCGTTGAGGTCGCCGCGCTGCACGGCGGCCTCCTTGGGCAGCTGGTAGTCCGGGCCGACCATCATGCAGGCACCGAGGGACAGACACAGCCCCGCCAGGATCAATTGTTTCATGGGCGTTGGTCCTCGATGATCGACACCGTGGCGGTACGCCCAGCGATCATGCGAAAGTCCGCCGGCACTTCATCGAAGGTGATGCGTACCGGGATCCGCTGGGCCAGGCGCACCCAACTGAACGCCGGGTTGACGTTGGGCAGCAGGTTGGCGCCGCTGCTGCGGTCGCGGTCCTCGATACCGGCGGAGAGGCTCTGCACCCGGCCGCGCAGGCGGGTGGGGTCGCCCATCACACGGATATCCACGGCGTCGCCGATATGGATCCCGCCCAGCTTGGTTTCCTCGAAGTAGCCATCGACGTGGTACGAGGCACTGTCGACCACCGACAACACCGGGCGCCCGGCGCTGACGAACTCGTGGGCGCGCGGGGCGCGGTCGTTGAGGTAGCCGTCCACCGGGCTACGCACCACCGAGCGATCGAGATTGAGCTGGGCCACATCCACCTGCACCTGGGCCTCACTCACCGCCGAGCGGGCGCGGGCCTCGCGGGACTGGCTCTCTTCAAGCTGCTCGGCCGCCACCAGGTTGCCCAGCTTGCGGTTGCGCTGGGCCTCGCGGGAGGCCTGGGCCAGGGTTTCCTGGCGCTCGGCCAGGGTTGCCTTGGCCTGGCGCAGGGCCAGGGTGAAACGGTCCTGGTCGATGGTGAACAGCACGTCACCGCGCTTGATGGTCTGGTTGTCGCGCACCTCGACCTGCTGGATCAGCCCGGAAACATCCGGGGCGATCTGGATCACGTCAGCGCGGATATGACCGTCGCGGGTCCAGGGGGCGAACATGTAGTACACCACCATCTGCCACACGAGCACGGCGGCGAAGGTCACTACCAGCGAGGTCAGGACCACGCGGCCCAGGGTCAGCAAAGGTTTTTTCATGGCAGCATCAGGCTTCGGCAAAAGTGGTCCACCGCGCCAAGCAGCACGGCATACAGGGCAACGTTGAACAGCGCCCGGTGCCAGACCAGGCGGTAGAAATGCAGGCGCACCAGCACCGCGTGCACCCCCAGGTACAACAGGTAGGTGCCAAACATCATCACCAGCAGCGTGGGCAGGAACACCCCGCTGATATCCAGTTCACCGATCACAGGGGTGCTCCGTCGAGGCCCGGGGGCAGTTGCGTTTGTTCGGCGGGCTCGAGCATCACCTCGACACCTGGCAGCAGCGCCAGGCGCAAACCGGCCAGGGCGTGCAGCAGGTGGGTGCGGGCATCGCCCCGCTCGTAAAGCTCATCGAGGTTCAGCGCCTGGCGCGCGCGCTCCATGTTGCGCAGCAGTGCCGCCGGGGCATGCAGGCGCTCGCCGGCGCGCAGGCAGGCGGCGTAGTGCGCGCCGACTTCCTCGATCACCGTCTGCAGGCGCTCGCGAGCCTGGGCGCCGGCGCGGGGCATGTAGGCCAGCAGGTCGAGCAGGTTCAGGCCCACGCGCAGGTCGCGCAGGGCCACGCTGCTGTCCTGGCCGGTCTGCGACAGGCGTGGCAGGTGCTGCATCAGGCGGTCGAGCATCTGCACCCCGACCTGGCGGTGCTCGGCCAGGGTGGCCGGCGCGGTCATCTCGACGATGTCGCGCCAGGCGAAGCGGGTCATGCGCTTGGCCGCCAGCTCCACGCCGAACGGGCGTACCACCAGGGTCCAGATAAAAGCGAACAGCAGCCCCACGGGGCCGGCCAGGTTGGAATTGAGGAATGTGAAGAAGTCGGCGTCGTAGGCGCCCTGGATGCTGATGAAGGTCGAGGTGTTGACGATGGTCAGCAAGGTGCCAAGGTAGAAACGCGGCTGCACGGTCAGGGTGCCGACGCAGATGAACGGCACGGCGAAAGCCAGCACCAGCATGGCGAAGTCGTGCAGGTTGGGCAGCACCAGGAACAGATACAGGCTAGAGAAGATCACCGACATCAGGGTCCAGAAGAAGAACCGGTAGATCTGCGGCGCCGGGTCGTCCATGGCGGCGAAGAAACTGCACGACACGGCGGCGAGGATCACCGCGCTGGCGCCGTCGTTCCAGCCCAGGCCGATCCACAGGCCGCAGGCGACGACGATCGCGGTGACCGTGGAAAACACCGAGTAGAGCATCAGGCCGCGGTCGAAGAACGGTGTCAACCGGCCCAGGCGCCAGTGACGGTAGACCGCGCGCCAGGGCGTGGCGTCGTCCTTGCGCAGGGCGTGCTGCAGGCTGCAGCAGTCCTGCCAGAGGTCGGCCCATTCGGTCAGGCGATAGAGGGCGTTGGACAGCAGCAGCTCAGAGCGCTGGTCGAGGGCGGCGGCGCCCGGCTGCAGGCGGTCGATCTGCTCGTGCAGGGCGGTCCAGCGTGCCACCGAGGCGCTGTCGGCGGTGCCTACGAGCCATTCACGGGCGCTGCCCAGCACCGGTTGCAGCAGCGCGAACTGCGCCGGGGCGCGACCTTCAAGGGCGATCAGGGCATCGTCGAGCGCGTCGATCACCGGCAGCAGATGGATCATCCGCCCGCGCAATTCGCGGGCGTTCTTCAAGGTATGCGGGCCGGCGCCTTCATGGCCGAGCTGGCCGATCATCAGCTCCAGCGAGTTGAAGGTGGCGACCATCGCGCCACGCATGCCGCCGACCTTGTCGGCGCCGGCTTCGCGGGCCAGGTAGGTGTCGCAGTAGCGGATCGCATCGCCGAACCAGCTGCCGGTGGCGCCGACCACCACGGGCGCCAGCCGGCGCGGCCAGAACACCGCGCCAACCACCGCCGCACAGACGATCCCCAGGCAGATTTCCTGGGCCCGGGACGAGGCCACGTCGAACACTGCCAGCGGGTTGTCGACCACCGCCAGGGCGATCATCGGCAGGGTGTAGCCGGCCAGCATCAACACGTAGTTGTTGGCCGTGCGCAAGTTCAGCGAGAGGAACAGCAACGTGCCGGTCCAAAGGGCGATGGCGATGCTCAGCAGCAGCGGGGATTGCACCAGCGGCGGCACCAGCAGGATTGCCCCACCTGCGCCCAGCAGTGTGCCCAGAGCGCGGTACAGCGCCTTGGAGGTGGTCGGGCCGAGGAATGGGCTGGAGACGATATAGACCGTGGCCATGGCCCAGTAAGGGCGTGGCAGCTGCATCAGCAGGGCGATATACAGGGCAATCATCGACGCGGCGAAGGTGCGCACGCCGTAGAACCAGTCGCGGGCCGGCGGGACCGAGCTGAAGAAGCCATTCATGGCTGCAGACCTGCCTGTTCGAAGGCATGGATGACCCGCAAGGTGGCCTCCAGGTCGGCCTGGTCGATGCCTCCAAGCACCTCACGACGCAGGCGTACCAGCTCGCCTTCGATGGACTCGGCCAGGGCGCGGCCCTCGACGGTCAGGTTCAGCGCCTTGGCACGACGGTCCAGAGGGTCCTCGCTGCGGCATACCAGGCCAGCCTTGCACAGTTGGTCGAGCAGGCGCACCAGCGACGGGCTTTCCAACCCGGCCGCCTGGGCCACCGCCACCTGATGCACGCCATCGCCCAGGCGCACGATCATCAGCAAGGGGACGGCGCAGGCTTCGGAAATGCCATAGCCGGTCAGGGCGCCCTGACACAGGCGGCGCCAGTGCCGGGCAGCCACAACCATGCCGCTGCTGATCTTCAGGTGCAGTGCGTCGAGGGACATGTGAGAACCGAGGATATTCATAGTTTGCTAACTATCAATATACGCCCAGCCCTCCCCCTGTCGTCAACCGCAGGTGACGGAGGGAAAAGATGAAAGGTTGTTCATGATCCCTGCAGGCACGCTGCGCTCAAGGCTGGATCTGGTCTTCCAGCTTCATGGTCAGCGCCAGCGTGCTGCCCAGCTGGATCGCCTGGTCGCGCCAGCCGAGGTAGCGCGCCGCGTCGCGGCTGCTGAAATGCACCGCCAGCTCCTCGGCGGCCTGCATCACCCCGGTCGCCGCCGCCAGTTCCAGCCAGTACAGGCCGGCCTTGGTGTCAGCCTCCACATACACGCCATGCAGCAAGCGGTAGCCCACCTCGAAGCGGCAGCGCTTCTCGCCACGCTCGGCGCCGCGCAGGAACCATTGGTAGGCCTCGAGCGGATCGACCTGCCACACCTGGTCGCCCTCGCACACCTCCTCCTCGTACAGATCGCCCAGTGCCGCGGCGGCATGCACCATGCCCCGCTCGAAAGCATGGCCGTAGTATTCGGCCGCATTGACGTAGGAAACATCGACGCCCTTGCCGAAGTACTGCTGCTGCCCAAGGTTGAACCAGGCCGCAGCATTGCCCTGCAACGCCGCCATGCGCAACAGGTGCCCCGCCAGCACCGTGTCGCCGCGCCAGTATTTGCCATTGAGCCAGATCCAGCCCAGGTCATTGAGCGCCGCGACATTGCCCAGCAGGGCCTGGCGGCAGAGGTCGTGATAGACCGCCTGCAGGTCGACTGCCTCGTCCAGGCGGTCGATCAGGCCAAAGCGCTCGCCGCTCAGGGCCTGCTGGGCGGGCATGCCCACCCCGGCGAACAGCCGGTGGCGCTGCCCGGGGCGGGCCGGCGCCGGAACGATCCGCTCGGGTAGAAGCCGGGCAAGCAGCGAATGGATATTGCTGGCGGCAGACATGTTCATCCTCATTGAACGACCCACAGCTCCAACCTCCACTGTGGTGAGGCGTGATTCTGCGCGATGCCACGACAAAACCTGTCGCGAACGAATTGATCCCAGGCAACCAATTGCATCTTCCTTGATCTGAGCAGGCTGTGGCCAATTGCCATGCCCTGCCCGTGCCGCCATCCTATGCCGGCAAGCCTAGACAAGGACGTTTCCTTTTGCCGTTCGCCACCACCCGCGCCACCCTCAGCCGCCAATGGGCATTGCTGCGCCAGCTACCCAGCCGCTCTCCCGGGATCACCAGTGCCGAACTGGTGTGGCGCCTGCGTGACGTGGGCTTCAATGTCAGCAAGCGCACGGTCGAGCGCGACCTCAACGAGCTGTCGCTGATCTTTCCGCTGGAGCGCAATGACAAGAGCATCCCGTTCGGCTGGCACTGGTCAGCCAACGCCGGCGGCGAGTTGCGTGGGAACTTCGACCTGCAGGGGTATTTGCGCGGCGATACGTTGCAGCCTGGCCAAGGGGAAGGCATCGAACTGCAGGCGTGGATCAGCGACTTGCTCGCTCGCCGTCTGCGCGAGACGCCGCTGACCGCGGACATGCAGTTGACCGCGCTGGATCAGGGGCACCGATTACGGGCAACCGTGGCGGATGGCTGGCCCTTGCGCTGGTGGTTGCTGAGCCAGGGGGATGGGCTGGTGGTGGAAGCGCCGCAGGCATTGCGCGAGGAGATTGCGCGGACATTGGCCAGCGCAGCGGCTAAGTATCGGGACTAGACCCCGATTTCGCCGCTGGCTGATCTGGCCTCTCGCCGGCAAGCCGGCTCCCACACCGACCGTGCGGCCCTCAAGTCTTGCGCCATACCT
>NZ_JBOBDQ010000072.1:0-24909 GCF_050586565.1 Pseudomonas sp. WC1 | reverse complement strand
ACATATCCGAATTGGCTGGCATGTCTGCAAAGACGTACTGGCAACCGAATTTCTTGACGACCATAGAGCATTGGAACCACCTGATCCCATCCCGAACTCAGCAGTGAAACGATGCATCGCCGATGGTAGTGTGGGGTTTCCCCATGTGAGAGTAGGTCATCGTCAAGATTCATTTCGCAAAACCCCTATCTGCGCGAGCAGGTAGGGGTTTTGTCTTTTGCGCGTTCCGACAAGCCCGCTCCCACGGTATTCTGTTCCTACACGGGATCCGTTTGCTGACAATCACGCAAAAATCCTTTGCTCGTCGGCTACCTCACATCGGCGCGTCACAGGTGCGACAATATTGCCGTCACATTAAGTGACTTCCCCGTACCTACCCTGCGTCAAGGCTTAGGTTCGGGGCAATCCTGGCACCCGGACCGAGCGATGCCAGCGTACCGTGCTGCGCATTTCTGGACTTTCACCGTCCTATTACTTGAGGTTAGAAGCAAGATGGCCAAGGCCGCCGATGTCGTTGTGCAATGCCTGGAAAACGAAGGTGTCGAGTATGTGTTCGGCATTCCCGGTGAGGAAAACCTCGACCTGCTCGAGTCCCTGCGCAAGTCGAAGATCAAGCTGGTACTGACCCGCCACGAGCAATCCGCGGGCTTCATGGCCGCCACCTACGGCCGCCTGACCGGCAAGACCGGCGTCAGCCTGTCGACCCTCGGCCCTGGCGCGACCAACCTGGTGACCGCCAGCGCCTATGCCTACCTGGGCGGCATGCCGATGATGATGATCACCGGCCAGAAACCGATCAAGAAGTCCAAGCAGGGCCGTTTCCAGATCATCGACGTGTGCGGCATGATGGACCCCATCACCAAGTACACTCACCAGTTCGCCTCGGCTGACAACATTCCTGCGCGCATGCGTGAAGCCTTCCGCCTGGCGGAAGAAGAGAAGCCGGGCGCCGTGCACCTGGAATTGCCGGAAGACATCGCCGCCGAGCAGACCGACGCCCTGCCGATTCCGCGCAGCCTGCACCGTCGCCCGCTGGCCGAGCACGTGGCCATCGAAGCCGCCGTGCAGAAACTGCAGAACGCCCGCAACCCGATCCTGGTGATCGGTGCCGGCGCCAACCGCAAGATGACCGCCAAGGTCCTCAAGCAACTGATCGACAAGACCGGCATCCCGTTCATCACCACCCAGATGGGTAAAGGTGTGGTCGACGAGCGTCACCCGCGCTTCCTGGGTAACGCTGCGCTGTCCTCCGGTGACTTCGTTCACCGCGCCGTCGAAGCTGCCGACCTGATTGTCAACATCGGCCACGACGTGATCGAGAAGCCACCGTTCTTCATGGTTCGTGGCGGCACCGAAGTGATCCACGTGAGCTTCCGCTCGGCTGAAGTCGATGCCGTGTACTTCCCGCAAGTAGAAGTGATCGGCGACATTGCCAACGCCGTATGGCAGATCAGCGAAGCGCTGACCGATACCAGCCACTGGGACTTTACCCGCCTGATGGCCATCCGCGAAGCGAACGAAGCACAGATCGCCGAAGGCGCCGACGACGACCGCTTCCCGGTCTATCCGCAGCGCATGGTTGCCGACATCCGTCGCGCCCTGCCGTCCGAAGGCATCGTCGCCCTGGACAACGGTATCTACAAGATCTGGTTCGCTCGCAACTACAAGGCCCACAAGCCCAACACCGTGCTACTGGACAACGCCCTGGCGACCATGGGCGCCGGCCTGCCATCGGCCATGGCCTCGCACCTGGTGTACCCGGATCGCCCGGTCATCTCGGTCTGCGGCGACGGCGGCTTCATGATGAACAGCCAGGAGCTGGAAACGGCAGTTCGCCTAGGGATGCACATCACCGTGGTGATCCTGCGTGACGACGGCTACGGCATGATCCGCTGGAAGCAGGCCAACATGGGCTTCACCGATTTCGGCCTGGACTACGGCAACCCGGACTTCGTCAAATACGCCGAAGCCTACGGTGCCAATGGCCACCGCGTGGAAAGCGCCGAAGCCTTCCTGCCGCTGCTCGAGCACTGCATCAAGACCCCTGGCGTGCACGTGATCGACTGCCCGGTCGACTACAGCGAGAACGACCGCATCCTCAACAGCGAGCTGCGTGAGCGCGCGCTGGCGGTCTAAACCGTAGCACCCTCATCGCGGGGCAAGCCCGCTCCCACGCCATCCGCAACCACAGAGCTAATACAGGGCTTGTGGGAACGGGTAGCGTGGGAGCGGGCTTGCCCCGCGATTGCGTCTGTTCTGGCAACGACGCACTCAGCACCGCGATATCCATCTACCACTCACCATCTCCCTGCTCTCGGCATGCTCAGGCCCCCATCGACCTTGAGAACCCGAGACCATGACCATTGGTTCAACGTACAACCATCCCGCCGACCTGGCCGTCGAGCCGCACTCTCCAGTGCTGCCATGGGCCGCACGCTTCCCGAACCCGCCTGACCTGTGTTTCGACTACCGACGCCTCGTCGAACAACAGGACGGTATTGCCCAGGCTTCCCGTCCTGCACATCGCATCTGCATTGTCGGTGCTGGTGTCACCGGCCTTACCGTCGCACGTGAACTGCTGCGCTGTGGTTTTACCCATATCACCCTGGTCGAGCAGGCTCGGCGTATCGGGGGACGTCATCTCACCGTGTCGACCCCAGCTGGCAAGCCGCCGGGATGCACCGCTCCCTTCGAGATGGGCGCCATGCGCATGCCGTTCTTCAACCGAACCGGCGAGCCGCCCAAGGCAGGCCGTTCATTGATGGCTTACTACGCCAACCTGTTTGACCTGCGTCTTTCCGCTTTCCCTAACCCTGGCACGCAGTGGGTCAATGCAACGGGTATCTACCTGCGTGAAGGCCAGCTTGAAGGGGAGGGCGATCCGAAGCTGCTGATCTGGAAGAATCCCGAAGGTCACACTCCACCACCTACCGCGGTACTACAGAGGATTCATGGCAAGTGGCGGCGCTTTGCCGAGCGTTTCGCCGAACAGGTGGCCGCCATTTACGGCACAGAAGGCTGGCTGGCGATGTGGTCGGCAATCGTCGAGCGATATCACAGGCTGTCGTTCCGTGAACTGGTATTGCTGTCGAGCCAGGAGGTTTGGGACCCTAGCAACCCAGGTGATTTCGGCGGCGTTGGCATGGACCGTGACGAATCGGCGATCTTCTATGCAATCGGTATCGGTGATGGCAGTTGGGGCGCCTTCTACGACGTGTGTTGCCTCTATCCGTTGCGTACTGCCATTTTCGGTTTCAGCAGCCATCTGCAGCTTGTGCATGGGCGTGTAGATGAAAGGGGGCGAGTGCTTGCCGCGCCGTATCAGGGTATCGAGACCGTGCCCGACAGCAAAGGCCTGCATTTCCAGGCACCTGCCTATCTGGGGATCGCCGCGTTGGATGAGGCCCTGCTGTTCATGGATATTGCTGGCTTGGGCGAATCCTTGTACAGCCAATGCGTGACGCGTAAGGATGGCCTGCTGACGGACAGCTCTGTTCATGGCCTGGACAAATTGGCCGATGGCCGCATCCGCGTCGATTACCGTTGGCGGCACAGTGATGAAGCCAAGGCTCAGCCGATGAGTGAGGTGTTCGACAGCGTGGTGCTTACCACGCCGTCCTGGTTGATCGAAACAGGGATGCGCCTGGAGGGGTTCTCCCGGAACATGCTGCCACCGGACATTATCGAGGCCTGGAAGCACGCCCATTGGGAGACCAGCTGCAAGGTTTATGCGCCGCTGCGTAAAAGCTTTCTCGACCAGCATCCCCATCTGCCGCAGATCCTGGTCACCGACAGCTTCGTGCACGATGTCTATGCCTACCGTTACAACGATCAGCACAGCCGCGATTGCATCCTGCTCAGCTACACCTGGGAGGACGATGCCACCAAGCTGGCGGCGTATTCAGACGCCGAGTTGGTGGAAAAATGCGTAGCGGAACTCGATCGGATTCTGTTGCGTTGCGCCAACATCGGCGAGCCCATCTCGCCGCACATTGATCTTGGAAATACTCGCATACAAAGATGGATGACAGACGGGAATGCACTTGGCTGTGCGAAATTGTACCGGCCGGGTGCCTATTACGACGCGGTAAGCCTGATGAAGTACAACCGCGAACTGAGTGCCCATTCAGGGCTCTACCTCGCCGGAGAGTCTTTCTCTGTCGATGCAGGCTGGACCGAGCCGTGTCTGCGCACCGCCATCGACACCGTGATCAACCTCTGCAACAACACCGACGCACGTTTCAAGGATGGCTTCAACCTCGAGCACTATCCGCATTATCAGGTGCCTCTACAGGTGCTTTGAAACAACTTTGTAGGAGTGCTCCTCCCCGTATTTTCGCACTCTCCCGCAGTTCCAGAGGATCCTGCTGACTGTCGCTCCACCTGCCATGCCCGTTCTACTGGCGGCCTTCCATAACAACCAGAAAAGGAAGCCGCCATGCAGGAACACACCACCCCCGTCAGCCCCGTACGCATTGCCGTCATCCAGTACGACCCGCAGGTCGGCCTGGACCATTGTGATGGCAACCTGAGCCGTGGTTTGGCCCTGGCCCGCCGCGCCGTGCGTGAAGGGGCGAACCTGATCGTGCTGCCGGAGCTGGCCAACACCGGCTACACCTTCAACTCCCGCGCCGAGGCCTATGCCCACGCCGAGTCGCTGGAGGATGGACGATGCCTGCAGGCCTGGGCGGAGTTCGCCCGTGAGCAGCAGGTGTATCTGGCTGCAGGCTTCGCCGAGCGTGACGGCCTCAAGCTCTTCGACAGCGCCGTGCTGTTCGGCCCGCTGGGGCTGCTCGGGCATTACCGCAAGGCGCACTTGTGGAACCAGGAAAAGCTCTGGTTTACCCCCGGCGACCTGGGCTTCCCGGTTTTTGAAACGCCCATCGGCCGCATCGGCCTGCTGATCTGCTGGGACATCTGGTTCCCGGAGGTGCCACGGCTCATGGCAGCGCAGGGCGCCGACATCATCTGCAGCCTGAACAACTGGGTCTGGACACCGCCGCCGCTGTTCGACGAGGCCGGACGCTGCATGGCCTCGTATCTGACGATAACCGCAGCCCACGTCAACAATGTCTATATCGCCGCCGCCAATCGCATCGGTCGGGAACGGGGCGGGCGCTTCCTCGGTTGTTCGCTGATTGCTGGCACCAACGGCTGGCCCATCGGCGAGGTGGCCGGTGCCGAGGAGGAGTGCATCCTGTATGCCGACGTCGACCTCAGCGCCGCCCGCTCGGCGCCTATCTGGAACAGCCTCAATGACCTGCCGCGTGACCGCCGCACCGACCTCTACGACGCCACCTTGGGTTATCGGCTGCATGCGCCGATGCCACGTTGAGGAGGCGCCATGGAACAGCACCTTTCTTTACCGCGACAACGGTCGTCGTCGCTGATACTCCTGGGCCTCGCGCTGCTTTGCGTTGCCAGCCTGATGTTGGGTGGATGGCCCGATTATGCGCAACTCGTCGCAACCCTCGACCAGCCGCTGAGCAGGCTGCGCTGGATGGTCGGCGATATCAGTGAGGTCGCCTTCTACAAGCACGAGTTGCCGGCACTGGGGCTGCTGCTGGGGGCGAGCCTTGCGCATTGGGCCCAGCAGCGTGGGCATCGCTGGCAGGGCTTCGCCATCTGCTACGGCACTGGGCTGTGGCCCTGGCTGATTATCAGCTCGCTGCTCGGCCTACTGCTCAGCCATGCGTTGTGGGGCTGGACGCTGGACGGTGGTACCTGGCAGCCGACCTTCGTCGCCTTCGTCTCGCTGCCGGCGGCCATGGTCCTGCTGTTTGGCGGCGGTTGGCGCGTCGCGATCAATGGCGCGCTGCTCGGTGCCGTGCTGGTGACGCCGGCCAGCCTGCTGCTGGTCAACTACCTGTGCTACCCGCTGCAGTTGCCGGTGGTGATCGGCAATGTCAGTGGCATGGCCCTGGCCAGTGTGCTGGCGTTCCTGCTGTGCAAACGCTTCCCGGTGCTGGTTCGCGATGGACAGCGCCCTGCGCTCGTAGCGACAGCCAGCCAGCCGGACTATGGCGTGGCCTGGACCCTGCGTCGGGTACTGGCCGATTTCAGCGAAGCGCCGTTCTTTGGCAATGAACTGGCCAGCCTCGGCTTGCTGCTGGGCGTATTGCTGGCTTATGTATTGGCCCCGGCGGCACCGGCCTACGGATCGCAACTGGTGCTGCAGATGGTGGCCGGGCAGGGGTTGGCATCGCTGGTCGGTGTGCTGTTCTGGCGACGGCAATGGAAGGAGCGGGGCTGGTATCCGACCTATATTCCCATCGTGTCGATCGTGCCCGCCGCCGTGCTGACACTGGGTGGCAGCTGGCAGGTGATCATCGCCAGCGCAGTGCTCGGCGCGCTGATCGCGCCACCGCTTGCCGTGGCAATCAGCCAGCGCCTGCCAAGCTACATGCACGGTTATATCGGCAATGTCCTGTCCATGGCCATCAGCACCCTGGGTATCGTGCCCCTGGTTGGTCTGCTTGCGGGAGGTAACCCATGACAGCACCACGTGTTTCCATCGGCAGCCTGGGCGGTACGGTCAGCATGCAATCCGGGGCGCCGGGGCAGGGTGTGACACCCCGGCTCGACTGTGCCGCGCTGTTGAGTGCCCTGCCTCAGTTGCAGCAACTGGCGCAGATCAGCACCGCCACGTTGTGCCTGGTGCCGAGCGCCTCCCTAGCATTCACCGACATGCTGGATGCGCTGGCCTGGGCAAACGCACAAGTGCAAGCCGGGGCCCAGGCCGTGGTGCTTACCCAGGGCACCGATACGCTGGAGGAGACCGCATATTTCCTCGATCTGCTTTGGCCCCATGACATTCCGCTGATCATGACCGGCGCCATGCGCTCGGCCTGCCAGCCGGGCGCAGATGGTCCGGCGAACCTGCTGGCGGCAGTGCAGGTTGCGATAGCCGATGGCAGCCGGGGGCGTGGCGTGCTGGTGGTGATCAACGACCAGATTCACTCGGCCGCCCGGGTACGCAAGACTGCCAGCCTGGCAATGGCGGCCTTCGAATCGCCCGGCGCAGGGGCGTTAGGGGAAGTGGTGGAGGGCTGTCCCATCTATCGTCAGGCTGCCGCGCCACGCTGGGTGTTGCCCCTGCCGGCGCAGGTCGGTCACCAGGTCGTGCTGCTGGAGGCCTGCCTCGATGCCGATACGCGGCTGCTGCGAGCCCTTGGTGGCATGGGCTATTCAGGGCTGGTGGTTGCCGGCTTTGGCGCAGGCCATGTCTGCGAAGCCTGGGCCGAGGCTTTGGAGGACGTCGCAGACACCATGCCAGTGATTATCGCCACCCGCACCGGCAATGGCCCGACAGCCCGGGGAACCTACGGGTTCGTCGGTGGCGAGATCGACCTGCAGGCCCGCGGCCTGCACATGGCCGGCTGGCTTTGCCCGCGCAAATGTCGGCTCTTGTTGTGGCTGCTGGCCGGTAGCGGGCGGCAGGCCGAGCTGGCGCAGTGGCTGCAGCAATAGCCCAATGCCCGTTCCCATGAAGGGAGCGGGCAGGCGTTGCCTATGCTAGGGTGCACGCACATTTACCCAGGACACCCGCCCCATGCTCCCCGCGCTCAGCGAAAAAGAACTCGACCGCCTCGAAGACCTGCTGATCACCTACGGCAACGATTATTCGGTACTCAACCTCGCCGAGCTCAACGGTTTCTTCACTGCGCTGGCCAGCTCCCCCAACACGGTCAACCCTGAGCAATGGCTGCCCTCTGTCGCCGGTGGCAAGGTGCCCAAGTTCAAGAAGCCTGCCCATGAAGAAGCGTATACCGCGCTGATGCTGCGTTATGCCAGCCAGGTGGCCGAAGAGTTGGCCACGGACCTCGAGGACTTCGAGCCGATGTTCGAAGAGGGCGAGAGCGAAGAGGGCCCGACGATCATTCTCGAGGAGTGGTGCTTCGGCTACATGCGCGGCACGCAAGTGGCTGAGTGGAGCGAGCTGCCGCCGGAGCAGGATCGTCTGCTCAAGGCCATTTCGCTGCATGGTCTGGAGGACAACTTCGAGCTGCTCGACTCGATGAGCTTCGATGAGCGCCAGGCCTGTGTACCGCTGGTGGTCGAGGCGGCGCGGGGGTTGTACCAGTACCAGAAACAGCACCGGCATTGAGATCGCAACCGCGGGCGCGTGGGAGCGCCGATGCGGCGACCCGACTTGCCCCGCGATTGTAATTATTCCACTTGCCGAAATACTGGATTGCTTCCAGCACGGATTCTGCTGCCAGCCGATCCCGTGCAGCATGTCCTCCAGCAGCGCCACTCCCGGCGCTGACCTGGAGCCCCGCACATGCCAAGCCCGATCAAGCTCTACAACTTCCCCAAGTCCGGCCACGCCCACCGTATCGAGCTGATGCTGTCACTGCTCGAACTGCCCACCGAACAGGTCTTCGTCGACCTGGCCAAGGGTGAGCACAAGCAACCCGGGTTCCTGGCCATCAACCCCTTCGGCCAGGTGCCGGTGATCGATGACAACGGTATCGTCATCGCCGACTCCAACGCCATCCTCGTCTATCTGGCCAAGGCCTATGGCGGCGAGCGTTGGTTGCCCGAAGATCCGGTCGGCGCCGCCCGTGTGCAGCGCTGGTTGTCGGTGGCGGCAGGCCCTTTGGCCTTCGGCCCGGCCGCGGCACGTCTGGTGACCGTATTCGGCGCCTCGTTCAACACCGACGAAGTGATTGGCCGCGCCCATACCTTGCTCAAGGTGATCGACGCCGAATTGGCCAAGGGCCCGTTCCTGGTAGGTGACCAAGCGACCATCGCTGATATTGCCAACTACTCGTACATCGCCCACGCCCCCGAGGGCAATGTGTCGCTGGAGCCGTACGCCAATGTGCGCGCCTGGCTGGCCCGGATCGAGGCGCTGCCGGGCTTCGTGCCGATGCCACGCACTGTCATCGGTTTGCAGACCACGCTCTGAACCCAGAGGAATGCCGCCATGCGATCGCCCTGGCATGCAGGTGAAAAACGGCTGCAGGAGCAAGTCGGTGTTGCAGAGCGCATGGAGGTGTTCGGCCACAAGGTCATCCGCGACTTCATGCCCGACCAGCATCGCGCGTTCTACCAGCAATTGCCGTTCCTGGTGGCCGGTGCCGTGGATGCTGCTGGCACCCCTTGGGCGACGCTGCTCGAAGGTGCGGAAGGCTTCGTCAGCTCGCCCGATCCCCGGCAACTGCTGATCGGCACCGCGCCTGCCGCTGATGACCCGGCCATGCCGGGCCTGGTGGATGGCGGTGCCATTGGCTTGCTGGGGATCGAGCTGCACACGCGGCGGCGCAATCGCCTCAATGGCCTGATCCGCCGGGCTGGCACCGGCCAGCTGGAGGTGGTGGTCGAGCAATCGTTCGGCAACTGCCCGCAGTACATCCAGCTGCGCGAGTACACCCGCGTCGACGAGCCGCCGCAGGGGCGCCGGGACTCAGTGGCACTCGATACCGAGTCCCGCGCCATGATCGAACACGCCGATACCTTCTTCATCGCCAGTTACGTTGAGCAGGAAAATGGCCAACGTGCCGTGGACGTGTCCCACCGCGGTGGCCGGCCCGGTTTCGTCAGGGTCGAAGGCAATCGCCTGACCATACCCGACTACGCCGGCAACCTGCATTTCAACACCCTCGGCAATCTGCTGGTGAACCCGGTCGCTGGCCTGTTGTTCGTCGACTTCACCACGGGGAATGTGCTGCAGGTTTCCGGGCATACCGAGGTCATTCTCGACAGCCCGCTGATCAGCGCTTTCGAGGGGGCCGAGCGGCTCTGGAACCTGGACATCGAGCAGGTGGTGGTCCGCCCGGCCGCCGTGTCATTGCGCTGGGCCTTCCAGGAATACGCCCCTACCAGCCTGATGACCGGCACCTGGGACGAAGCCGAGCAGCGCCTGAAACAACGTGAGCGCCAGCGCCAATGGCTGACCTGGCGCGTGCTGCGTATCGAGCAGGAAAGCCGCGATATCCGTTCGTTCTACCTGCAACCCGAGGAGGGTAAGGCGGTGCCCTTCGCGCCCGGCCAGCATATCCCCGTGCGCCTGCAGGTTGATGGAGAGGCACCGCTGATCCGCACCTACAGCCTGTCCAGCGCGCCGTCCGATGGCCACCTGCGCATCAGCGTCAAGGCGCAGGGGCCGGCGTCACGCTATCTGCACCAGCAACTGAAGGTGGGCGACCCTTTACAGGTGCGCCTGCCCATGGGCAATTTCACCCTGGATCACACCAGCGACCGGCCCCTCGTGCTGGTCGGTGCTGGTGTCGGTATCACCCCGTTGATCGCCATGCTCCGCGAGCAACTGGCCTTGGGGCTGGGGCGGCGCATCTACCTGTTCCACGGTGGCCGTACGTTGGCCGACCTGCCGTTCCAGCACGAGCTTGCCGAACTCCAGCAACACGCCGGTGGCCTGCTGAGCATTCACCGCGCCCTGAGCCTGCCCGAACCCCAAGCCGTGCAGGGGCGCGACTATGTGTTCGCCAGCCGCCTGGGCATCGAGCAGATCAAGGCCACGCTGCCGCTGGACGACTACGACTTCTATCTCTGTGGCCCGGCCAGTTTCACCCAGGACCTTTACGAAGGCCTGCGCACGGTGCATGTACCGGATACCCGCATCCATGCCGAAGCCTTCGGCCCTTCGACCCTGCGCCGCCATACCGACGAGAACCAGTCCACCCTGCAACAACCGCCGCCCGCCAGCGAACCGGTACCGGTGTACTTTGCCAGCTCAGCCAAGGAAGCGCGCTGGGCGCCTGGTGGCGGTACTTTGCTGGAACTGGCGGAGAGCCGCGGCCTGTCGCCGGACTTCAGTTGCCGCGGTGGCTCCTGCGGCACCTGCAAGACCAAGCTGGTCAGCGGCCAGGTCCACTACCCGAATCCGCCCGCCGAACTGCCCGAAGCCGGTAGCGTGCTGATCTGCTGCGCTATTCCGGCCCAGGCCGAGGACGGTGCGCAAGCTGTGGTGCTGGAGCTCTAGCGTGCGCACAGGGATAATCGCCCCACGACAACGCGTGGGGCGCGGCATGGACCAGATCCACCTGATGAAAGTGTTCGTGGCCGTGGGCGAGCTGGAAAGTTTCGCCGCCGCCGCTCGCCGCCTGGCCATCTCGCCGGCGGCGGTGACCCGCGCCGTCAGCGCCCTGGAGGAACAGCTCGGGGTCAAGCTGCTGCTGCGCACCACCCGCAGCGTGCGCCTGACCGAGGCCGGCGGGCGCTATCTGGAAGACACCCGGCACATCCTCGCCAGCATTATCGAAGCCAACGAAGCCGCCGCCGGCATCAACGCCGCGCCCAAGGGCGACCTGGCGGTGACCGCGCCGATCCTGTTCGGCAAGAAGTTCGTCATGCCCTGCATCGTGCGCTACCTGCAGCAGTACCCCGAGGTGGACGTCTCGGCGTTCTTCCTCGACCGTGTGGTGAACCTGGTGGAGGAGGGCATGGACGTGGCCGTGCGCATCGGCCAGTTGCCCGACTCGGGCCTCAAGGCGCTGCGGGTGGGCAGGATGCGCCGGCTGCTGTGCGCCTCGCCCGAATACCTGGAACGCCATGGCACGCCGCGCCATCCCTCGGAGTTGCAGAAGCACGAGGTCATTGCCGCCGGGACGCTGTCACCCCGCACGGACTGGCGCTTCGGCGCCATCGACGACCCGACGCTGATTCGCATGAAGCCGCGCCTGACCGTGACCAGCAACGACGCCGCCATCGCCGCGGCCAGTGCCGGGCTGGGGATCGCCCGGCTGCTGTCGTACCAGGTGGCGGACGAAGTGGCGGCCGGGCGCTTGCAGGTGATTCTGGCCGAATACGAGGAGGCGCCGTGGCCGATCCATATCCTGCATCGCGAGAGCAAATATGGTTCGACCAAGGTGCGGACCTTTATCGATATGTTGGCTGAGCACTTGCGTAGCCAGGCGCATCTGGCGTGATTCCGGAACCTGGGGCTGCTGCGCAGCGGCCCCAAGTACCTCAAGCTCAATCAAGGCCTTGAAAGGCCAGCGCACTCCGCCAGCACCCTCAACCCGCCCATCACCTGCGGCGTAATCACCCGCCCCAGGCACACCCGCAACCCAGTGCCACATTCCCCATCGGCAAAGAACATCCCGCTGGCGCCCACATTGCAGCCACGCTCCGCGGCAAGCCGTTGCAGCGCCAGCATGTCTGTCCCTCGCGGTAATTCGACCCAGTGGATGAAGCCGCCCCGAGGCGCCACATAGCGCGTCCCCGCCGGAAATACCGAGCGCACCAGCGTCTCCACCACTCCGGCCTGCGCCGCCAGCCGCCCACGCAGTTTCGCGCAGTGCTCGTCCATGTACCCCCGCCCGATGAATTCATCCAGCACCCGCTGCGCCAGGCTCGATACCGCCAGGTTGCGCGAAAACATCTGGGCCAGGATCGCATCCCGGTACCGTCCGGCCACGCACCAGCCCACCCGGTACCCCGGCGCCACGGTCTTGGAGAACGACGAGCAATAGATCGTCTGCCCGGTCACGTCGTAGTGCTTGATCGCCCTGGGGCGCTGCGCCTCGTCCACCAGGTCGAAGAAGATGTCGTCCTCGATGATCGGCACATCCGCCGCCTGCGCCAGCTGTGAGAGCCGTGCTCGCGCCGTGTCGGGCATGATGAAGCCCCGGGGGTTCTGCAGCGTCGGGTTGAGGAACACCACATCGACCTTCCCGCGCTTCAGGGCCCACTCCAGGTGTTCGAGGTCCATGCCGCTGTCGGCGTGGGTGCGAATGGGCAGGGCGCGCATCCCCAGGCGTTCGATGGTCTGCAGGATGCCGTAGTAGGTGGGTGTCTCGATGGCCACCGTGGCGCCCGGCCGGGCGACGGCTTCGAGGGCCAGTTCCAGCGCCACGGTGTCGCCTGAGGTCACCAGGATATCGTCCGGCCCGCAGGCCACGCCGCGTTGCAGCATCAGCCCGGCGATACGCCTGCGCAGCGAGGCCAGGCCGGGTGGCGCGATCAGCCCGGCCAGCGCCAGATCAGCCTTGCTCGCCAGTGATGCCAGGCATCTGCTCAGCAGCACCTGGGGGGCAAGTTCGTCATGCAGCACTGCCGAGCTCAGCGAAAGCGTGGTGTTGCTGGCCGCCTGGGCGAGCATGGCGACCACCGCGTGGTCGACGTTGACGGTGACGCTGGCCAGGTCGAACCCCTGCACCTGGGCCGTGCCTTTGGCGACGAAATAGCCTACCCGTGGCCTGGCCTGCACATAGGCATTGGCCTCCAGCTCCGCCAGGGCCCGTTGCACGGTGGCGATGCTGCTGTCGAACAGCCGCGCCAGCTCGCGCACCGAGGGCAATTGCATGCCGCTGGGCCATTCACCGCTGTCGATCTGGCGCAGCAGCCAGGCGTTGACGGTGTGCCAGCGCTTGTCGGGCTTGGGAATGCGGTCCATGGGGGCTCTTTGTGGCGTCAGGTTCAGGCCCCCGAAAGGTAGAGCAAAACCACGCCGGTTGCAGCCACGGTGACAATGTTCAGCACGACCAGGGCAAAACCGAAGCGGATCAGCCCGTGCTCCTCGTCGCGGTTGGCACCGGCTAGCCCGATGATCAGCGCCAGGATCGACAACGAGCCCAGCGCGCCGTGCCCGGCGGCACTGTTGGCCATGGCGGCCAGCCACGCACCATGGCTGTCGGACAATGCCGCGATGGCGGGCATCACCAAGGTGGTACCGCCGACATTGGAACTGGTGACATAGCCGGCCAGCCCTGCCAGCAACGACACCGTCGCGGCCAGCGATACGCCGGACAGCGACTGCAAGGCCCGTTGCGCCTCGACCAGGAAGCCCGCCTTGACCATCACCTGGGAGAGCAGCAGGAACAGGAAGATCGTCGCCACCGGAAACCGTGCGCGGGTGAACAGTGCCCGCCACGGGAAGCCGCCGCCCTGGCGTGCGGCCATCGCCAGCACCACCAGCAGCAGCGCCAGCCCCGGCGAGGCCAGTGGCTTCCACGCTACATTGGCGCCGTGTACCACCCACCCGCCGTCCCAGCCCGAGACCAGGAACAGCCCACGCGAGGCGACGATCACCCCCAGCAACGCCAGGTACGGCCACGCTGCCCGTGGCCAGTGCACCAAGGTTCCTCGCCGCGCCCAGGACAGCGCCAGGCCCGTGCAGGCCACCGCCAGCCCGGCCAGCACCCCCGACGCCTCGGGCCCGATCCAGCGGTTGGCCGTATACAGCACTGTGCTGAACAGCAGCGAGATCGCCGCCAGCCCTAGCCATGCCTTGAGGCTGCGGATCCCCGCCAAGGCCAGTGCCACGGCGGCCAGGTAGAGAAACACCGGTGCGCTGACCAGCGCCGAATGGCTGCCCAGTTCCTGCGCCGGTACATGGGCCAGCAGCGCGCCGATCACCGTGGCCAGCCCAAGGGTGCCCCACGGCATCACCGCCATCCCCGCCAACGCCATCTTCATGCCCGTCTGGCGCGAAAATAGCCCCATCAGCAATGGCACGGTAGCGATCAGCGACACCCCGAACCCGGTCATCGCTTCCAGCAGCGGCGCCAGGCCCAGGACGATGAAGATCACCTGCATCGGTGGCGTCCAGCCCAGCTCCCGTACCCAGGCCCCGATAGCCTGCGGGGCGCCGGCGCGCTCGACCAGAATGGCAAAGGCCAGGCCCGGGACGATCACGCCGGCGGTGCTGAGAAACAGGATCAGCGTGTCTTGCAGGATCGCGCCGGACACCGCCGTCGACAGCGGCTGCGCGACGCCCAGGCCCCACAGCAGCAAGACACCGGCCACGCCGGCCAGCGCGGCCTGCACGGGGGGGCGGCGCAGCAGCAGGATCAGGGTGATCACCAGGCCTATGGGGGACATTTGCAGCAGCAGGGCAGCCATGATGCGGGTTCCTTTAGCCATCCGGGGAGTGTGGAAGGGATGGTGGAGGGAAGGGAGAGACGGCAATAGATACAGGGGGTGGGGGTTTTTCAATACAGACCCGGGCTTGTGGCGTTGGAGCCACCTGTTTGCACCTCCTTTCACGCCAATGCCTGGATTTCTGGGCACTGACTGCGATATTGGCCGTTAATGCCTGCAATCCGAGGCATTGGGTGGATCGGGCATTCTGGTTACATTCCGCATGGGTTTTGACCGTACTGCTTACACGCAGCGTGGTTATCTGGCCAAACCTGCCAGCACCTTCTCCAGTTTCACCACCGCCTCCCTCATCTCAGGGGGCGTCAGTGCCGCAAACCCCATCAGCAAGCCGGCATCGTTCCTCGGCTGCGCATACAAGCTGCCCAGCCCCAGCAGATCGATCCCCGCCCCGCGTGCCGCCCTGACCACAGCGTCTTCCGCCAAGTCCTGAACGAAATGGCAGGGCATCTGCAGCCCACCCACCGGCACTTGCGGGCGCAGGAACGCCCCCAGGTGCCGCTGCACCAGGTCTGCCAGCACGTCGCGTCGCTCGGCATAGAGGCTGCGCATGGCCCGCACATGGGCGTTGAAGTGGCCGTCTTCCATGAACCGGGCCAGGGTCAGCTGGGCGACGGACGCGTTGTGGCCATCCTGCAACGTTCGCGCGGCGGTCATTGGCGCGACGAGCTGGGGCGGCAGCAGCAGGTAGCCGATGCGCAGCCCGGCGCCCAGCGACTTGGTGAAGGTGCCGATGTACAGCGTGCGCGCGTGCGAATCCAGGCCCTGCACGCAGGCGGTGGGGCGGCCGGCGTAGTGGAATTCGCTGTCGTAGTCGTCCTCGATGATCCACGCCTGCTGCAGGCGCGCCCAGTCGATGGCCAGCAGGCGCCGGTCCAGCGACAGGGTGGCGCCGGTCGGGTATTGGTGCGAAGGCGTGAGGAACAGCGCCCGGGCATCCGGCGCTAGCTGGGCCATGCCATCCACCTGCAAGCCGTGCGCGTCCACCGGCACCGGCACGCCTTGCAGCCCGGCGGCGCTGATGGCCTTGCGGGTGCCCTGGTACAGCGGGTCCTCGACCAGTACCCGGTCGCCTGCGTCCATGAGCACCTGGGCGCACAGGCCCAGGGCCTGCTGCGAGCTGGTGAGGATCAGGATACGGTCAGCG
Source organism: Pseudomonas sp. WC1 (assembly GCF_050586565.1). Classification (NCBI taxonomy): domain Bacteria; kingdom Pseudomonadati; phylum Pseudomonadota; class Gammaproteobacteria; order Pseudomonadales; family Pseudomonadaceae; genus Pseudomonas; species Pseudomonas sp. WC1. The sequence goes on along the minus strand of NZ_JBOBDQ010000072.1, from coordinate 8,915 downwards.
GATGCCTGCGCGCCGCGTTCGAGGTTGAGGTAGTCGGCGATTGCGCTGCGCAAGGCGAGCATGCCCTGTGGCTCGCTGTGTTCCAGGGCACGGGTGCCGTATTCCTTGTACACCTGCCGCTCCAGCTTCTCCCAGACGGCCAGGGGGAAATGCCGGGTTTCCGCCACGCCCGGGGCGAAGGGGCGGGGTGATTGGAAGTTGTGAACGCCACCGCTGTGCAATAGCGCTTCACCTCGGCGGCTCAACTGCACCGGGGCCTCGCTGTGTGCCGGTCGCTGGCGCTTGCGCGACGGCAGGCAGCGGGCCCGTTGCGACACGAAGCTGCCGCTGCCCACGCGCCGCTCGATAAAGCCCTCGGCGTGCAACTGGCTGTAGGCCGACTCCACGGTATCCCTTGAAACCCCCAGCGAACTGGCCAGCGACCGCGATGCCGGCAGCGGCTTGCCGACCGGCAGGGCACCCTCAAGGATCAATTGGCGGATGGCCCGCTGGATGCGCACGTGCCGCGCCAGTGCGCTATGGGCGGGATCCGTTAGCCAGGCTTTTACAGATTCCAGCTGGGCGTGTTTGAACATTGGCCTGGGTCCTTGGCGGGTGGATTCGACAGATGCCTGCCTATCCTGGGACGGATCGCGCCCCTGAAAATGGTCTGGCAACTACCGAATAATTGGCAGGTAAAAACCAGCCATTTATCCGCTATAAAACCCAGGTCCGCAAGCAATCACCAAGGAAGGCAAGCGCTACGGGCAGGCCGGCCCCCTCACTCATTCAGCTGTGTTGTCCAAAAGGGGTTTGAACAATGACCACCACCCAACTGCCCGTTTTCGTACGCCAAGTGAAGCAAGCCGACCTGCAGCCATGGTCCGACTACTGGGCGCAATACCAGGCTTTCTATCAAGTCGACCTGGGCCCTGCCATCACCGAGCGCACCTGGGCGCGCTTCTTCGACCCGGCCGAGCCCATGCACTGCGCCGTGGCTACCGACGGCGAGCAAATCTTCGGCTTCGTTCACTACGTGTTCCACCGCTCGACCTGGGGGCGCAATGATTTCTGCTATCTGGAAGACCTGTTCGTGTCGCCGAGTGCGCGGGGGAGGATGATCGGCAAGCGGCTGATCGAGTTCGTCCAGGACCAGGCCCGGCAGCAGCGGTGCGACCGGTTGTACTGGCATACCCAGGAGACCAACAAGACTGCGCAGCGGTTGTATGACTGGATTGCCGAGAAGCCGGGGGTGATCGAGTACCGGATGCCGTTGGAGGTTGCTCACTAAGTCCAATCTGAGCTGATTAGGGCGTGAGAGCAGGCTTGCCCCGCGAAGATGGCACCGGCTGCGGGGTGTAAGCCCCTGCAGCGCCGCTCCCACGCCCCAGTCATCAGAAATCTTCCTTCGAAATCTGCCCTGCGTCTTAAGGTACTGTCAGACTATTCAGGAAGAAGAACCCCTCCCTTGCAGAGGAATTCTTAAACCAATCTCGCACGACAGTCGGGATGGGTTGAAGGGGCAATTACTACGCTGGCTTCATGCTTCCAGTACTTTGCTCACATATGCATCCAGGAACCAATCCGGCATTTCATCCTGATGGAATTCGAGTGCCGTGCCATCGGTTATCTCAGCCAAAAAAATCGATTCGTCACCGGTGTTATCGAAAATGTAGGCTCGGTTGGTGGCCGCAATGGCTTCTGGCAGCAGTGCCAAGGTACGAGCGTAGCGCTGGACGATTTTGTCCTTAGGTACGTCGTGTCCGCCGTCTTCGACCCTGTTAGCCACCCTCAGGATATTGATCTGGGGTGAGTTGGTTGCGACGAAGTACAGGTAGGTTCGATAACCCAGTTGTCGGGCCTCATTCATGAACCTCACCTTTTCGGCCGACGACATGACGGTCTCGAAGGTGAAACTGGCTCTACGCTCGAGTAGTTCATGCCGGATGAAGTCCGCAATGACCGAGGCGTAGTAGGAGTTCATGGTGATAGCGCGAAGGTCTATGCACTGCCCACTAAGCTCTACTGTCGCTACGGTGTGCTGTAGCTGCGCCTTGATCAGCAAGGGGTGATTAGCCAGGAAGGTAGTCAGCTTCTGGAGGGGCGGGCTGATATCGAATTCGGCCAGATTGATGCAGCCGGTTGCACGCGCAGCTTTTTCCAAGTCATCTGCATTGATGTAGGTATTTATCAGGCCTGCCGGGATCTGATCCTTGATGGTGCTTTTGCCGGAGCCGTTGGGCCCGGCAAAAACCCGCAGTTTAGGCGCGCCCATCGATCTTGCGAACAGTAAGGACCTGGCCTTTCTGGACCTTGCGACGTGGCCTGGATTCGACCAACACCTCAACCTGCCCGTCAGCGTGGGTTGCTACGATTCGATCCTGTTCGACGGTGACCACGGTGTGCCCTGCTGCGACAGCGCGGAAGTAGGCAAGGCGCGTCGCAGCAGCTGCCATTTCTGGAATCTGGCTTTCCAAATTTTCGAGGGCTGCGTCGCTGAGCTGCTTTTTCTGAACGGTTGCCATGGGTTCTCCTGGGCCAGTCAGGTGCGAATACGCGATGCGTGCCATTGTAGCGCTGCCAAGCGTTACCAAACAGGGGCGCGAGGTGTCTTCTTGGCAAAAACTATGAGCGCATCGCTCTGCATCGGATCGTTGTGGTTGCGCATGCCTTCGATGTCGCAAGACTCATGATCCGCTCTAAACTCATCAATGGTCTTGCCCTCGACCACGTGACTGGCCTGTTCCAGTCCGGCACATCGATGCCCTTTGTGGCGAGGGCAAGCCCTTCTTCTGCCATTACCGCTGTGTGGACTGGACATGTAGTTGCCGAACTCGACCAAGATAAGGTAAGCGTACTTGGTTTCCAGTAACTTTTTGGTGGTTAAGAAAGATGGCTTATCTATTGTTTTGTAGCAAATGACGCTCAGCAAAGCTGAGCGTCCATCAGTTGAAGATATTTCTTCTCGAATTGTTTAAGAAGGTAATTGCCTTCTTTGTTTTCTGATGCATTTTCGGAAGAGTTTTTCTATGTCCGATTTTGTAGGTTTTTTGCTTCTGAGAGTTTGAGAAATTTTGCAGATTTTGTTATTTCGAAATCGTCAAGCATGAGCATGCTTTAATACCCCGATTAACATCTACTGGTAATCTTTTTTGTTCTGATATATTAGGTTTGCACCGTAGGCCACGATGACTAGGGGGATAAACCATCTCACGTCTTTGCTGATTAATCCGAACTGTTCTGCTAGTAATGCAAATCCAACGATAACAATTAAAACACCCCAGATGAGGTTAGGGTAAGCGCTTTGAGATTTTTCAGACATATAAGCTCCGGATTATTTAGGGCTACTCACCTGCTATCGCCAAGAGCTAGCAGGTGAGTGCCGAGTAGTGGGGTCTACGAAACAGTTAGCGATTGCTATCAGGAGTGCGCTCGACCTGTACCCACGTATTCCCCGACTTGGACGTAGGAGGCAACGATGTTTTATCGGGTACTGTTGCGTAGTTATCTTTCAGTCCTCCCCGAGGACCTTGCTCTTGAAAGATGCCGCCATTTTTTCCGGTGTTTTCACCGGGCTTCTTACCGTTAGCCATGGAATTTTCTCCAGCTTAGATATGAGCCCGATCAGAGGGGCGTATGAAATTACATCAGAGGCTTGCTGGCTGCTAAACCTACGTGTAGAATCTTACGCCTCCTTGTTCCGATCAGTGACTCGGGGGCTTCTGAAGGGTAGGCCTGAGAAACTTAGCCCTTACAGAAGATTGCAAAGGCTCAACCCGTAAGGGTTGAGCTTTTTTATTTCAGAGTAATATGTTAAGTGGCCATTATATAAAGGTCAATACTTGGATCCAACTTATTGCGGCAGAGTGAGCCTATTTCAACTCACTCTACCGTTAGCCTTAATCCCAGCTCAACGCCCCACCAGTCTGATACTCAATCACGCGAGTCTCAAAGAAGTTCTTCTCCTTCTTCAAGTCCATGATCTCGCTCATCCAAGGGAACGGGTTAGTAGTCCCGGGATACTCTTCCTTCAGACCAATCTGGGTCAGTCGACGGTTGGCAATAAACTTGAGGTAATCCTCCATCATCGCCGCGTTCATGCCCAGCACCCCGCGTGGCATGGTGTCACGGGCGTATTCGATCTCCAGCTGGGTACCCTGCAGAATCATCTGGGTAGCCTCTTCCTTCATTGCGGCATCCCACAGGTGCGGGTTTTCGATCTTGATCTGGTTGATCACGTCGATGCCGAAGTTCAGGTGCATAGACTCGTCACGCAGGATGTACTGGAACTGCTCGGCGACGCCGGTCATCTTGTTGCGGCGGCCCATCGACAGGATCTGGGTGAAACCGCAGTAGAAGAAGATGCCTTCCAGTACGCAGTAGTAGGCGATCAGGTTGCGCAGCAGCTCTTTATCGGTCTCGACGGTGCCGGTGTTGAACTCCGGGTCCGAGATGGCGCGGGTGTACTTCAGGCCCCAGGCTGCCTTTTTAGCGACCGACGGGATCTCGTGGTACATGTTGAAGATCTCGCCTTCATCCATGCCCAGCGACTCGATGCAGTACTGGTAGGCGTGGGTGTGGATCGCCTCTTCGAAGGCCTGGCGCAGGATGTACTGGCGGCACTCGGGGTTGGTGATCAGGCGGTACACGGCCAGGGCCAGGTTGTTGGCAACCAGCGAGTCGGCGGTGGAGAAGAAGCCGAGGTTGCGCATCACGATGCGGCGCTCGTCTTCGGTCAGGCCGTCCATGCTCTTCCACAGGGCGATGTCGGCGGTCATGTTGACCTCTTGCGGCATCCAGTGGTTGGCGCAGCCGTCGAGGTACTTCTGCCAGGCCCAGTCGTACTTGAACGGGACCAGCTGGTTGAGGTCGGCGCGGCAGTTGATCATGCGCTTTTCGTCAACGGCGACGCGGGCCGAGGAACCTTCCAGCTCGGCCAGGCCTTCGGCGATGTCCAGGGCGTCCAGCGCAGCCTTGGCGCGCTTGACGGCGTCGGAGTCGGCGGCGGTGGCAGCACGGGCTTCCAGGGCGGCGGCACCGCCGGCGCTGTCGAGCTTGTCGAGGGTGGTGGTGGTAGCGGCCTGTGCGGCGGTGTTGCCCTTGGCGGCGACTTCGCCGTCTTCTTTGTCGAATTCGTCCCAGCTCAGCATGGTGAGATCTCCTGCTTGAGGGCCATCAATGAGTATGGCCGGTGGATCTTGGTTGCGGTGCGGTGCACGCAAATCTGGAATGCCCGGGGGAGGGCTGACCGGGGCGTTGGGCCCCGGCTTGTTATGTCTGGCTGTGGGGAGGTGCTGGCAGTGCCGGCCTCATCGCTGGCAAGCCAGCTCCCACAGGGTTCTGCGCAGCCCTTATTGGCAGGCTTCGCAATCCGGCTCGTCGATGGCGCAGGCCTTCGGTACCGGGGCTGGGCCTGCGGCCTGGACCGGGGCGCTGTCGCCGCCGCTCGACACGGCGTTGAGCTTGCCGGTGTTGATGGTCGACTTCTCGGTGCTGGTCGCGGCCAGGGCACGGAGGTAGTAGGTGGTCTTCAGACCACGGTACCAGGCCATGCGGTAGGTCACGTCGAGCTTCTTGCCCGAAGCGCCGGCGATGTACAGGTTCAGCGACTGGGCCTGGTCGATCCACTTCTGGCGACGGGAGGCGGCATCGACGATCCACTTGGTCTCGACTTCGAACGCGGTGGCGTACAGGTCTTTCAGCTCTTGCGGGATACGCTCGATCTGCTGCACGGAACCGTCGTAGTACTTCAGGTCGTTGATCATCACCGAGTCCCACAGGCCGCGGGCCTTCAGGTCGCGGACCAGGTACGGGTTGATCACGGTGAACTCGCCCGACAGGTTCGATTTCACGTACAGGTTCTGGTAGGTCGGCTCGATGGACTGCGACACGCCGGTGATGTTGGCGATGGTCGCGGTCGGCGCGATGGCCATGATGTTCGAGTTACGAATACCTTTTTGTACACGCTCGCGCACCGGTGCCCAGTCCAGGCTCTCGGTCAGGTCGACGTCGATGTACTTCTGGCCACGGGCCTCGATCAGGATCTGCTGGCTGTCCAGCGGCAGGATGCCCTTGGACCACAGCGAACCCTGGAAGGTCTCGTAGGCGCCGCGCTCGTCGGCCAGGTCGCAGGAAGCCTGGATCGCGTAGTAGCTGACCGCTTCCATCGACTTGTCGGCGAACTCGACGGCAGCATCGGAGCCGTACGGGATGTGCTGCAGGTACAGCGCGTCCTGGAAGCCCATGATGCCCAGGCCGACAGGGCGGTGCTTGAAGTTCGAGTTACGCGCTTGCGGCACCGAGTAGTAGTTGATGTCGATCACGTTGTCGAGCATGCGCACGGCGGTGTTCACGGTGCGTTGCAGCTTGGCGGTATCCAGCTTGCCATCATTGATGTGGTTCGGCAGGTTGATCGAGCCCAGGTTGCAGACCGCGATCTCATCCTTGTTGGTGTTCAGGGTGATCTCGGTGCACAGGTTCGAGCTGTGGACCACGCCCACGTGCTGCTGCGGCGAACGCAGGTTGCACGGGTCCTTGAAGGTCAGCCACGGGTGGCCGGTCTCGAACAGCATCGACAGCATCTTGCGCCACAGGTCTTTGGCCTGGATGGTCTTGAACACCTTGATCTTGTTGTACTCGGTCAGGGCTTCGTAGTACTCGTAGCGCTCTTCGAAGGCCTTGCCGGTCAGGTCGTGCAGATCAGGCACTTCCGATGGCGAGAACAGGGTCCACTTGCCGTCATCGAAGACGCGCTTCATGAACAGGTCAGGGATCCAGTTGGCGGTGTTCATGTCGTGGGTACGACGGCGGTCATCACCGGTGTTCTTGCGCAGCTCGATGAATTCTTCGATGTCGAGGTGCCAAGTTTCCAGGTAGGCACACACGGCGCCCTTGCGCTTGCCACCCTGGTTCACGGCGACGGCGGTGTCGTTGACCACTTTCAGGAACGGCACGACGCCTTGCGACTTGCCGTTGGTGCCCTTGATGTACGAGCCCAGTGCACGCACCGGAGTCCAGTCGTTGCCCAGGCCACCGGCGAATTTCGACAGCATGGCGTTGTCGTGGATCGCGTGGTAGATGCCCGACAGGTCGTCCGGCACGGTGGTCAGGTAGCAGCTCGACAGCTGCGGGCGCAGGGTGCCGGCGTTGAACAGGGTCGGGGTCGAGGCCATGTAGTCGAAGGACGACAACAGGTTGTAGAACTCGATCGCACGGGCTTCTTTGTCTTTCTCTTCCAGCGCCAGGCCCATGGCCACGCGCATGAAGAACACCTGCGGCAGCTCGAAGCGCACGCCATCCTTGTGGATGAAGTAGCGGTCGTACAGGGTCTGCAGGCCCAGGTAGGTGAACTGCTGGTCGCGCTCGTGGTTGATCGCCTTGCCCATGCGCTCCAGGTCGTAGCCTTTCAGGGCTGGGTCGAGCAGTTCGAACTCGACGCCTTTCTCGACGTAGGCCGGCAGGGCCTTGGCGTACAGGTCGGCCATCTCGTGGTGGGTGGCGCTGTCGGCGACGTTCAGGAAGCCCAGGCCTTCGGCGCGCAGGGTGTCCATCAGCAGGCGGGCGGTGACGAACGAGTAGTTCGGCTCACGCTCGACCAGGGTACGGGCGGTCATCACCAGGGCGGTGTTGACGTCTTTCAGGGCGACGCCGTCGTACAGGTTCTTCAGGGTTTCGCGCTGGATCAGCTCGCCATCGACTTCGGCCAGGCCTTCGCAGGCTTCGCTGATGATGGTGTTCAGGCGCGCCATGTCCAGCGGCGCCAAGCTGCCGTCGGCCAGGGTGATGCGGATGCTTGGGTGCGGCTCGACCACGGCGTCGGCGTTGCTGCGGGTGGCGCGCTCTTTTGCACGCTGGTCGCGGTAGATCACGTAGTCGCGGGCGACTTTCTGCTCGCCGGCGCGCATCAGGGCCAGTTCGACCTGGTCCTGGATCTCTTCGATGTGGATGGTGCCACCCGATGGCATGCGACGCTTGAACGTGGCGGTGACCTGCTCGGTCAGGCGCGCGACGGTGTCGTGGATGCGCGACGAGGCGGCGGCGGTGCCGCCTTCAACTGCGAGGAACGCCTTGGTGATGGCAACGGTGATCTTGTCGTCGGTGTAGGGGACGACAGTGCCGTTACGCTTGATCACGCGCAGTTGGCCAGGGGCGGTGGCGGCCAGATCCTGGTTCGAATCGGCGGCCTGAGGCGCCTTGGCCTGCGGGTTCTCGCGAGTTGTGTCGGTTTGCATGGGTGGGTGTCTCCACAGTTTCTAGTTTGTTCAGGCGCCGTTGTCGGGCGCCACCGTTCCGTCCACTTGCTCGATGGCCCGGGCGGGGATGCGCGTGAAGCACACGCATCCGCCCGCTCGGGCTTACCGACTTCGGGACAGACTCAGGAATTAGGGGCAGTAACCTGCCGCTCCCTGGCCGAAGTCAAAGGTTCTGGGCGTACCCAAAATCTGTTGCTGATGAGTGCGGGCCTTGCCTGCAACACTCATACCCGAACAAGGCCGTCTGCGGCTTGCCTCGGTCGCCCTCCGCAGGAGCGGTTTGGCTGTTGAAATCACCTTAAGTTCAGCCAGAAAATTCGCTTGAATTTGCCTGTTGACTTGTGTTTGTGATTTTGCGCAAAACCCAATATCTAGTGGTTCGTTGCGATAGGGATACAAGATAATGCGGTCCAGGGGGCTTTGCAAGGTCGGCGCCTGTGGATAACTTGTGGGTACTTTGTGAGTCATCCGTGGGTATTCGCTGTAGGCCTTGCCCCAAGAGGTTTGCACTATTTTTTGCCTGTGCTAAGCCGCCGCGAAGATTTTTTAGGGCGCGCACCCTATCACAAAAAACGGTTCAGTCGAGGGCTGTTTGCGGTGGTTGGCAGGGGTGGGGGCGGGACGTAGTATCCGGGGCTGATGTTGCGCTTTGGTGAAAGGGAATACCCGTAGGATCAGGCATTT